>JAAXVP010000284.1 GCA_013335435.1 Thiobacillus sp.
GGGCGGGTACAGGGTCCAGCCGCCGGCCACGGCGCCGCCGGGCAGCAGCGTCGAGCCGACCAGGAAGACGGCGGCCACCGGCAGGAGCCAGAAGCTCCAGTTGTTCATGCGCGGGAAGGCCATGTCGGGCGCGCCGATCATCAGCGGGATCTGCCAGTTGGCGAAGCCGGTGAAGGCCGGCATGATCACCCCGAAGATCATGATCAGGCCGTGCAGGGTGGTGAGCTGGTTGAACAGCTCGGGCCGGACCACCTGCAAGCCGGGCTGGTACAGCTCGGCCCGGATCGTCATGGCCATCAGGCCGCCGACCAGGAATAGGGTGGCGGCGAACCACAGGTACAGGCTGCCGATGTCCTTGTGGTTGGTCGTGGTCAGCCAGCGCCAGAGGCCGGCAGGGGCGCCATGGCCAGCCGGTTCCAGGGTTGTCGGGGCGGTATCCGCATGGCTGTACATATTCCCTCCTAATGGCGCAGGGCCTTGACCTGGGCCGGCTGCACCGGGCCGCCGGCATTGCCCCAGGCCTGGCGCTCGTAGCTGATCACGGCGGCGATATCGAGGTCGTCGAGCTGGTCCTTGAAGGCCACCATGGCGGTGCCCGGCCGGCCGTCCAGCACGGTCGTTATGTGGGCCTGGGCCGGGCCGTTGACCACCTTGGCGCCGGCCAGGGCCGGGAAGGTGCCGGGGATGCCCTGGCCGTTGCCCTGGTGGCAGGCCGCGCAGATGGCGGTGAACACCTTCTCGCCGCGCGCCTTGAGTTCCTCGGCGCTGTAGGCCTTGCCGGCGGCGGCGCCGGCGGCGGCCGCCTCGCCCTTGCGGCCGGCCAGCCCGGCCTCGTAGTCGGCGACCGACTTCACCTCCACCACGATGGGCATGTAGGCATGGTCCTTTCCGCACAGTTCGGCGCACTGGCCGCGATAGGTGCCGACGGCGTCGGCGCGGAACCAGGTGTCGCGGATGAAGCCCGGGATGGCATCCTGCTTCACGCCCAGGGCCGGCACCCACCAGGAGTGGATGACGTCCTGGGAGGTCAGCAGGACCCGGACCTTCTTACCCAACGGCACCACCAGGGGCTGGTCCACCTCGAGCAGGTAGTGCTCGCCCTTGGCGGCCAGGTTGTCGATCTGGTCCCTGGGCGTGGCCAGCGTGCTGATGAAGCGCACCCCGTCCTGGAGATAGTCGTACTCCCAGCGCCATTGGTGGCCGGTGATCTTGATGGTCAGGTCGGGGTTGCCGGTGTCCTTCTGGTCGAATACCGCCCGGGTCGCCGGCCAGGCGATGCCGACCAGGATGAGGACCGGGATCACCGTCCAGATCGTCTCGACCAGGGCACTTTCGTGGAACGGCCGGGCCGCGTGGCCCAGGCTGCGGCGGTACTTGTAGAGGGCGTAGAACATCACCCCGAACACGGCCAGGAAGATGGCCAGGCAGATCCACAGCACCAGGATGTGCAGGTCGTAGGCGGTCCGGGCGACGCTGGAATGCGGCGCCGGCAGGTTGAGCGGGTAATCCGCCCGGACGGTGCCGGACAGGATGAGCAGCCATGCCGCCGCGACGGGCGCATGCCGGATCGCCATCGCCATCTCCTCAAGGGTTACCCTGCCCTGGCCAACGCGGTCCGGTCGGGTATTACCTTACTTCTACAAGGCAGCCGACCCCGCAACAATGAGGTGAACACCGTAATCGGCCGGGGTGGGAAACCCCGCCGGGCCAGGCGCTCAGGAGTTTTCGCCGACCAGGGAAGCGACCAGGTCCAGGATTTCCCGGCTCGTGGCGCCCCCCTTGGTGAGGAAGAACGAGGCCCCGTTGGTCAGGGCGGCGCTCTGGTATTCGGGCAGGTCGTGGCTGGTCAGGACGATCACCACCGTGGCGGGATGGGCATCCTTGATCGCGCGCGTCAGCACCAGGCCGTTGCCGTCCTGGAGATGGACGTCCATGAAGACGAGATCGGGCCAGTCCGCATCGAGCCGCCGCCAGGTCTCGCCGGCATCGCAGGCCGTAGCCAGGCGCATGGCCGGGAAATGGCGATGCAGCAGGTCGGCCAGGAACAGCCGATAAGGCATGCTGTCATCCACGATCAAGGCGTGCACACTTGATTCACCTTTTTGAACAACAACTTATAGGTTAGCTGCGTACTTCTGATCGGCCATGGGACAAAGGCTGTAATCGGAAGCCGGCGCGGCCCCATTGCTGGCCGGGGTCGCGCCGTTGCGCAGCCGCTCGTACAGGCGCAGGACCTTGGGCACGTAGGCCACGGTCTCGCGGTAGGGCGGGATGCTGTTGCCATGCCGCTTCACCGCGCCCTCGCCGGCGTTGTAGGCGGCCAGGGCCAGGGACAGGTCGCAGTTGAAGCGCTCCAGCAGGTACCTCAGGTGGCGGGCGCCGGCGTCCAGGTTCTGGGCCGGGTCGTACAGGTCGGTGATGCCGTAGCGGCTCGCGGTCTCGGGCATCAGTTGCATGAGCCCGGTCGCACCCTTGCTGGAGACGGCCCGGGCATCGTGGTTCGACTCGACCGCGACCACCGCCCGCAACAGGTCGGCGTCGACCCGGCTGACCCGGGCGGCCTGCTCGATCAGGACCTGCTGGTCGGTCCCGGCCAAGGGCGCGGCTGGCGTGGGCACGGTCGGGCTGGCGGCGGTCACGGCATCGTCCGGGATCAGGCTGGCATAGCGCGGGTCGGCGGGTACGTTGCTCAGATAGACGCTGCCATCGGGCGCGTTATAGCTGTAGATGCCGCCGGGCACGGCCGTGGGCGACACGACCGCCAGCAACAGGGCCAGGAACCACATGGCCAGAAGACCGGTCGAGAGGATGCCGTGTTCATCCGCGCCGCGCCTAGGAGTAGCATGGGCCTCGGGTTTCCGCCCCCGATGCCTCCCCGGCGCCCTGGCAGGGGACTTCCCATCGTCGCAGGAGTAGCCATGACCAGACCGCCCAGGCAGGAAGGAACGAAGCAAGGCATCTTCCGGCTGCTGCGCCTGTTCAGCGTGTCCGGCCTGGTCGGCATGCTGGCGGCCATCCTCTTGCTGACCCTGCTCTATCGCCAGGTTGCCGTCGCCACCCTGATCCAGACCGGCGAACGAGGTAGCCAGGCCCTGGCCCAGAGTTTCCTCAACGCCGTACGGACGCCGCTGATGGACTACCTGGTGGACGAGGACCACCACCACGGCCGCGCCATCCCCGCCGAACTGGCGCTGGCCATAGCCGGACTCCGAATGGATACCGGGGTGACCCGGGTGATGATCTGCGACGATGAGGGGATCGTCCTGTATTCCTCCCAGCCCGACCGGATCGGCACCGACCTGCACGGCCAACCCGGCTTCCAAGGCGGGCTGGTCGGCCGGGTGAGCAGCGAGTTGGGCTACCGGGACTGGCTGAATCCATTCGACCGGCGGGGCCCGTCCGACAACCTGATCCAGACCTACATCCCGATCCGGCCCGCCGCTGGCGAACCAGCCCTGGGCGTGCTCATCATCCAAAGCGACACCGGCCCCCTGGTGGCTGGCATCGAACGTGCCGAGCTGGCGATCGTTGCAGGCAGCGCCATCACGCTCGGCCTGCTCTATATTGCCCTCCTGGCCATCCTGCGGCGCGCCGCCGGGGTCATCGCGGCCCAGCAGCACACCATCCGGGAGCGCAATCACGCCCTGGAGGTATTGTCGACGCAACTGATCACCGCCCAGGAGGACGAGAAGAAACGCCTGGCGGTGGAACTGCACGAGGGCGTCGCCCAGATCCTGAGCAGCATCAAGTACCAGATGGAAAACGCCTGCCGGGTCGACGGCCAGCCCTGCCCGCTCGACAAGCGGCCGCTCGATGCCATCGTCCCGGTCATCCAGGACACCATCCAGGATGTCCGCGCCCTGGCCATGGACCTGCGTCCCGCCAGCCTGGACGAGCTCGGACTGATCCCGACCCTGAACTGGTATTGCCGCGAATTCCGCACCGTCCACCCCGACATCGAACTGCGCTTCGAGCATGGCGTCGGCGAAGGCGACATCCCCAAGACCCTCAAGGTGGTGCTGTTCCGCCTGAGCCAGCAGATGCTGCAATACATCGCCCGCCTGGATCGCGCCGGGCTGGTTACCATGTCCCTGCACAAAACCGGCGACAGGGTCCGGCTGGAGGTCACGGAGGACGGCCCGACCGGATCGATGGACCACGAGCAGGCGGCGGCACGGGAACTCCACCTGCTCACCTTGCGGGAACGCGTCACCCTGGCCGGCGGCGAGATCGAGGTGGCGACGGCCGCGGATGGCGATGGGACCTTGGTCCGTGCCACCTGGCTTGTCCAGCCCGACGACGTGGCGATCCCGGATACCGGGCCAGAGCGGTTGTGAGCGCGGCCCTCCGGGGCCATCCTGATTGACTGTATCCATTCTTCCAACCCCCTGGCCAGCCTACTGGGTACATGCTGCGGGATGGGCCGGCATCGGACGCTCGGGTGAACACCCCATATGGACGGCTGGTTGGACCGTATAGATCGGAAGAGCACA
>JAAXVP010000285.1 GCA_013335435.1 Thiobacillus sp.
GCCGAAGAAGTAGATCACCGCGATGGCGCCCATCAGCGACACCGGGATGGCCAGCGCGATGATCAGCGTCGAGCGCACCGAACGCAGGAAGAACCACACCACCAGCGCCGCCAGCAGGGTGCCCTCGATCAGGTGCTCCTTGAGCGAGTCGACGATCTCCATGATGAAGACGGCGTCGTTGGAGACCACCGACAGGGTCATGCCCGGCGGCAGGGCGGGGCGCAGGTCCTTGTCGAGGCGGGCCTGAATGCGTTCGACGATGGACACGGTGTTGGCATTGGCGATTTTGACCATGCCGAGGCCGACCGTGGTCTTGCCATTGAAGCGCGCCAGCTGGCGGTTGTCGGTGAGGCCGTCCTCGATCTCGGCGACGTCGCCGAGGCGGACCGGCGCGGTGTCGCGGAAGGCGACGATCAGGCCCTGGAGCTGTTCGACCTGATGGAATTCCAGGTCGAGCTTGACCAGGCTTTCGGTGGTCTGGCCGACCACGAAGCCACCGGCCAGCTGCACGTGCTCCTTGGCGAAGGCGTCGGTGATGTCCTGGGCGGTGACGTTGTGAGCCGCCATGCGGTCGGGTCGCAGATTGACCCGGATGGTGCGGTCACGGCGTCCGCCCAGGCGTACCTCGCCGACGCCGTCAATGGTCTCGAGGCGCTTCTTGAGGACGTTGATGGCGTACTGGTTGAGCTGCTGCTGGGTTCGGTCGCCCTGCAGGGCCAGCCACATGATGGGCTGGGCGTTGGTTTCCACCTTGGCGACCACCGGCGGGTCCACGTCCTTGGGCAGGCGCCGGAGCACCTGGTTCACCTTCGACTGGACCTCGTTGAAGGCCACGTCCACCTTCTTTTCGAGGACGAAGGTGATATTCACCGTCGACACCCCGGGCGAGGAGCTGGACTGTACGTGCTCGATGCCCGGCACGCTGTTCACCGCCGATTCGATGACGTTGGTGATGCTCGAATCGACGATGTCCGGGTTGGCGCCCTTCAGCGTGGTGGTGATGGAGATCACCGGAAATTCGATGTACGGGTAGCGGTCCATGCCGATGCGCTGGTAGCCGATGACCCCGATCAGCACCAGTACGGCGCTCATCATCCACGCCAGCACGTGGCGCTTGATGGAAAGTTCCGGCAGGGTCATGGCTTGGTGGCTGCGGGCTTCTTCACGGCTACGGCGGCGCCGTCGGTGAGAAAGCCGGCACCCTCTTCGGCGACCGTTTCACCGGCGGTCAGTCCCTTGACGATTTCAATGCGGCCGTCGCGCTTCACGCCGGCTTCGATGATGCGCTGGCCAGCCTTGCCGTCGGCGATCACGTACACCACCTTGCCGGCCGGGCGCAGCACCACGCTTTGTTCCGGCACCACCACTGCGGCCGGTTTGCGGCCGGTGACGATGGATGCGTTGACGGTGCCGCCGGAGAGCAGGCTGCCATCGTTGTCTACACGTACCAGTACATCCAGGGCGCGGCTGCTGTCGCTGATGGTGGGTTTGACGTCTTCCACCGTACCGCCGAACACCTTGCCGGGTGCGTGGGGCAGGGCGAAGCGCACCGGCTGGCCGGCGCGGATGCGTCCAGCCGCCGATTCGGGGTAGGGCAGGTGCGCACGCAGGACCCGGTTGGAGATCAGGCGGAACAGCGGGTCGCCGACCTTCACATAATCGCCGGGCGAAACGATCTGGGTTTCGATGACGCCATCCACTGGGGCGACGACTTTCGTGCGTCCGAGGCTGGCCTGGGTGGCGCTGCCGCGGGCCTTCGCATTGGCCAGCTGGGCGCGCAGGGCGTCGCGTTGGGCAAGACTGTCTTCGGCTCCGTTGCGGGCGATGAAGCCCTTGGCGACGAGGCCCTGCTGACGCTCGGCAAAGCGTTCGGCCTGCGCGGCCAAGGCTTCCAGACGGTTGATCTCGGCGTTGTCGACGCGGGTCTGGATGTGCTGGTCGGTGGCGTCCAGCTCGGCCAGAGGCTGGCCCTTTTTGACGTGATCGCCGGTGTGGGCAAGCACCCGGGTGACGCGGCCGGCCACTTCGGCGCCGATTTTCGGGTCGATCAGGGCTTCGAGGGTGCCGAGGGTGTCTTCGGTGACGTCCAGCGCGATGCTCTGCGCCCTGGCCGTGGTGATGATGCTGGCCGGTGGCCCGGCCGGCTTGTCGGCGGCGGGCTCGGGTTTGTTGCCGCAGCCGGCCAGCCCGAGGGCGACGAGCAGGGAAACGCGGGGGGCGAAACGCATGGTCGGGGCCTTCGGGCTGACGGCAGGGAGGAAGCGGCTAGGGAAGCGGGCGTTCGCCCTTCAGCAGGTGCTCGACGGTTTCCCGGTCACGGATGACATGCACGGTGTCGCCATCCACCAGCACTTCGGCAGCGCGCGGGCGGGTGTTGTAGTTGGAGCTCATCGTCATGCCGTAGGCGCCGGCGGACAGAATCGCCAGCAGGTCGCCGGTGTCCACCGACAGGTCGCGGTCGTGGCCGAGGAAGTCGCCGCTCTCGCAGATCGGGCCGACCACCTCGTAGCGCGTTGCCGGAATGGCGCGTGGGGCGACGGCGACGATCTCATGGTAGGCGTCGTAGAGCGCCGGGCGGGCCAGATCGTTCATGGCCGCGTCGATGATGGCAAAGCTCTTTTCGACGCCGGGCTTGAGGTATTCGATGCGCGTCAGCAGCAGGCCGGCATTGCCGACCAGCGAGCGACCGGGCTCGAAGCACAAGGCTTCGCTGCGCCCGGCGAAGCGTTCGAGCAGCGGCTTGAGGTATTCGGTGGGGGTGGGCGGCTCTTCGTCGCGGTAACGGATGCCGAGGCCACCGCCCAGGTCGATGTGATCGAGCACGATGCCTTCGCTGGCGAGCTGGTCCACCAGGCCGAGGATCTTGTCGGCGGCTTCAGCCATCGGCGCGGAATCGAGGAGCTGGGAGCCGATGTGGCAGTCGATGCCGGAGATCTCGATGTTGGGCAGCTTGGCCGCCTTGCGGTACAGATCGAGGGCTTCGGTGAAGGCGACGCCGAACTTGTTGCTGCGCAGGCCGGTGGAAATGTAGGGGTGGGTGTTGGGATTGACGTCCGGATTGACCCGGAAGGCGATCGGCGCACGCTTGCCCATGCTGACGGCCACGTCGTTGAGGCGATCGAGTTCGGCAGCGGATTCGACGTTGAAGCAGCCGATACCCGACGCGAGGGCGAAGCGCATTTCTTCGGTGGTCTTGCCCACGCCGGAGAAGATCACCTTGCCGGCGTCGCCGCCAGCCGCCAGCACGCGGGTCAGCTCGCCGCCGGAGACGATGTCGAAGCCGGCACCGAGTTTGGCGAAGACCGACAGGATGCCGAGGCTGGAGTTGGCCTTGACCGCGTAGCACACCAGCGACTTGCGCAGGCCGAGGGCCTCCTGGTAGGCCGCGAAGGCGGAGGTCAGTGCCGCGCGGGAGTAAACGTAGGTCGGCGTGCCGAAGCGTTCGGCGATGTCGGCAAGGGCAACCCCTTCAAGGGTCAGGCCGGCGGGGCCGGCTTTGAGCGTCGGCACGGGCAGGGCGGTCGTCATTGGGCGGGGTCCTGGGGGGCGGGTTTGTTATGATCGATGCTCGGCGCCTGGATGGGCGCCGGCTTGACGTCGGCAGGCTTTGGCGCTGCCTTGGCTGCGGGCTTGGGGATCTGCGGGAGGTACAGCGGCCCCTTGATGCCGCAGCCGCCCAGCACGAGAAGGCCGCACGCCGCGGCGGCAATGGCGATGGTTCGCATGAGTTCCGCGCAAAAGCGGGAATGTTAACAGAACAAGGGGTGGGGCGATGGATGAAGCAGATTTCAATGCACTGGCAGATGCCGAACTGAACCGTCTGGAGAGCTTGCTGGAAACCTGCGAGCTGGACTTCGACTACGAAGTGAAGCCGGGTGGAGTCTTCGAACTGGAGTTCGAAAACGGGACCAAGATCATCGTCAATCGCCACACGGCGGCGCGCGAGATCTGGCTGGCGGCAAAGTCCGGCGGCTTCCACTTCCGTCCGCAGGACGGGCGCTGGCTCGGCACGCGGGACGGCGTCGATTTTTACGTTGCCCTGTCCCGCTGCATGTCCGAGCAGGCCGGAGAGCCGGTCAACCTGAAGGGCTGAGCGGGCGTCTCTAGCCGGTCGACGGCGGGATGGCCGGCGTTGCCGGCGCCGGGGTCGCTTCCTCCGCCGGTGCACTGGTCGGTTGGTTGGGCGCTTCCGGTGGGACTGTCGGCAGGTTTTCCTGATAGATCATTTCTTCGGCGGGGCTGCCTGCGGGCTGGATACGGATCAGGCCTGCCGGTGCCGTCGGGTAGCTCTCGGGGACGCCGTCCAGGGCCTTGCGCATGTAGTTGATCCACATCGGCAGGGCTGCCGTGCCGCCGGTTTCACCGTTGCCGAGCTTGTGGGGCTGGTCGAACCCGATCCAGGCTACGGCCACGACGGTGGGTTGGTAGCCGCAGAACCAGGCGTCCACGTATTCGTTGGTGGTCCCGGTCTTGCCGGCCAGGTCGCCCCG
>JAAXVP010000286.1 GCA_013335435.1 Thiobacillus sp.
CATTGCCTTCCGGTGACCGCAGGCAATGATGATTCCCGAACGGACCACGAAAGGCGGCCATATCCTGGCCGTCGACGACGACGAGGGGTTGTTGCGCCTGCTGGCCCTGCGACTCCGTGCCTGGGGGTTCCGGGTCACGACCGCCGCCTCGGCCGAGGAGGCATTGAGCAAGATCGCCGTCGAGCCGCCCCAGGTGGTGGTAAGCGACGTGCGTTTGCCGGGCAAGGACGGCCTCGCCCTGTTCGAGGAGGTGCGTATCGCGCGGCCGGCCCTGCCGGTCATCCTGCTGACCGCCCACGGCAGCATCCCGGATGCCGTACGGGCGACTTCGCGCGGGGTGTTCGGCTATCTGACCAAGCCTTTCGACAGCCATGCCCTGCTGGAGAAGATCGAGCAGGCCTTGCAACTCTCATCGGCCCAGCGCGCCGATGACGACGCTGACTGGTGCGCCGGCATCGTCTACCGCAGCACGCGCATGGCCGACCTGCTCAACGAGGCGCGCATGGTGGCGGTCTCGGATGCCAGCGTGCTGATCCGCGGCGAGAGCGGCACCGGCAAGGAGATGCTGGCACGGGCGATCCACCAGGCGAGCCCGCGTGCCGGGGCGCCGTTCGTGGCCATCAACTGCGGCGCGATCCCGGAACAGTTGCTGGAGAGCGAGTTGTTCGGGCACGTCAAGGGTGCCTTCACCGGTGCCGGCAGTGCCCGCGCCGGCCTGTTCCAGGCGGCCGACGGCGGCACCCTGTTCCTCGACGAGATCGGCGACATGCCGCTGGCGCTCCAGGTCAAACTGTTGCGCGTCCTGCAGGAAAAGGCCGTGCGTCCGGTCGGGACGGTCCGCGCCGAACCGGTCGACGTCCGCGTCCTGTCCGCCACCCACCGCAACCTGGAAACGGCGATGGCCCAGGGGCAGTTCCGGGAAGACCTCTACTACCGCCTGGATGTGGTGACCCTGGTGTTGCCGAAGCTGGAGGAGCGGCGCGAGGATATCCCCCTCCTGGCCGGTTATTTCGTCCAGCAGGTGGTCGGCAAATACGGCAAGCCGGTCAGCGGCTTCGCCCCCGAGGCCCTGGAGACACTGGCCACTGCGGCTTGGCCGGGCAACGTCCGCCAGCTTTACAACGTGGTCGAGCAGTGTTGCGCCCTCACCACGACGCCGCTCATCCCGCTGGCACTGGTGCAGCGCGCCTTGCGCGTACCGACCGTGGAGGCCATGAGCTATGCCGATGCCAAGCAGCGTTTCGAGCGCAACTACCTGGTGCAGTTGCTCAAATTGACCAACGGCAACGTCGCCGAGGCGGCCCGCATCGCCGACCGCAACCGTACCGAGTTCTACCGCCTGCTGCAGAAGTACAACCTGATGCCGGCCATGTTCCGTGCCGACGGCGACGGAGCCAAGCCCGATTGAAGCCGATCCGGCGATGCGCCGGAGAGCCTGCCCACCAAGGAGAATCGCGACGATGAAACTGCAACCCTTCCTCATCACCTTCATGGCGCTTTGGGCGCTCTCCGCGCTGGCCACGCTCTGGTCCGGCGACATTGCCCGAGCGGGCGATTTCGGCGACAGTTTCGGCGCGGTCAACGCCCTGTTCTCGGGCATCGCGCTGGCCCTGGCCATTTATTCCATGATCCTGCAGCAGCGCCAGAACGCCGAATTCGAGCAAAAGACCTTGGCGGCGATGGCCCGGCAGACGGAGACCATCGAACTCGTCAAGACCAGCCTGGTGCAGCAGGCCGACGTTGCGCGCGTCACCGCGCTGACCTACCTGGTCGAGCGCGAGGAACAGCGGATCGAAACGCTGAAGGAATGGGGCGAGCAGTCCCACAAGGACGAGAACTACTACGCCAAGGGTATCAAGGCGGCCCAGGAGCGCATCAACGGGTATCAGGAAGAAATCAGGAAGGTCGGGTCCGGCGCCGGTCTCGCCTGAGGTCACCCGTCGTAGAGCCCCTTTCCATGGGCTCCGCCCGGCGCGGGAGTGCCGGCCCGCGGCCATCCCGCCCAGACGCCCGCGACATGACTCGGCTCAGTCGACCGCCAGTTGGCCCTGCTGGATCATGGTCTTGATCAGGTCGGCGTCCTGGCCGGGGGCGACGCCGTACTGGGCGTACAGGTCGACATCCTTGAGGGTGATGCGCTGATCCTCGGCGCCGGCGGAGTATAGGCCGTTGGCGAAGCCGCCGGTGCTGCTGACCCGGATGACGGTATTGCCGCCGGCGTCGGTGACGATGTCCAGGTAGGCCTCCAGGTTGCCGATGTCGTTCGCGCCATGGTGCTCGCCGACCAGCAGGTCGCGCAGGTCGAGGATGTCGCCGCCGGCCGGGTCGAAGTCGGCGACGGTGTCCGCGGCCGGTGTCCCGGCCGTGCCGGGGTCGGCCAGGCGCCAGGCGAAGAGGTCGCTGCCCATGCCGCCGACCAGGAGATCGTCGCCGGCACCGCCCAGCAGCCAATCCCGGCCGCTACCGCCGTCGAGCTGGTCGTTGCCGGCGCGGCCGACCAGGACGTCGTTGCCCTCGAACCCGCCCAGCGTCTCGAACGAATCGTCGCCGACCAGGATGTTGTCGAGACCGTCGCCGTTCAGGGTCTGGGCGTCGGTTGCCCGGACGCCGACCAGCGCGGTGTCTGATTGGGTGCTGCCCGCCGTGGTCGTCCCGGTGTAGCCGAACGCCCCCGCACCGTTGCCGTCGAGCGAGTCGAGCACCTCGCCGTTGGCGTGCGACAGGGCTTCGGTCACCTGGGTGATGGCGATCAGGTCGCCGTTGCCGTCGCTGTCGTTCCAGAGCAGCCAGGCGTCGGGCACCGTGACCGGCGCGGCGTAGTCATCCGTCGCCAGCAGGATGGCGTCGTCGCGCACGATGGGGGCGTGGTCGGCGTTGGCGAAGTTGAAGGTCAGGGTGTTGCCGGCCGTATCGCCATCGTGGTCGATGAGGGTATAGGTGAACGTCTCCTCCAGTACGGCGGGGTCGCTGTGCCGGTAGGTGTAGGCGCCGGTGTCCATGTCGACGCCGAGACTGCCGCCATCCGTGGTCAGGGTCAGGCGGTGGCTTTGGGCGTCGAATTGCCACACGACCCCGGCGGCGCCGCTGGCGGTCACGCTTGTGCCGTCGAAGACGAAGGTGGCGCCGGCGTACTGGATGGCGCGCACGTAGCCGCCGTCCGCGCCCAGGCTGCCGCCGGCCAGCAGGCTGCCGGAGGTGGTGTAGCGGACCGTCGAGGTGAGCACCGAACTCAGGTCGTTCATGTCATGCACCTCGATGGCGGGCCGGATGGTCTCGCTGAGGCCGTCATAGCCGATCGGGTCGAGGGCGGTGTGGCCGACGTCGCTGCCCATGCCGATGGAATAGGCGTCGATGTCGTTGGCCTTGAGGAAGTTCTGCCAGAGGGCGCGTTCCGCCGGCTGGATGCCGTCGTCGGGATCGTCGAACGGATTGCTGCCGGGGCCGTCGACGGCCGGACTGGTGCCCAGCGTGTCGACGTTGTCGTTGTTGTAGTTGGGGTAGCCGTCGGACATGAAATAAGCGACGTTCTGGGCGTCCGCCAGCTTGCCGGGGTTGTCGTAGGCAGCCATCGCGGCGGCCAGGGCGGCGTCGTAGTTGGTCCAGCCGGCGGCCTGCAAATTGCCCAGGAAGGCCTTGGCCTGGTCGACGGTCAGCCAGACGCCGCCTAGGTTGCCGTGGTTCTGGACCTGCGCGGTATCGTAGAAATAGGCGATGTTGACCATCACGTTGCCCATGCTGTCGTACTGGTCGAGCAGTTCGTGGATGCCGGCTACCGCCGCCCGCATGCGGCTGAGGTCGTGCATGCCGCTCGGATCGTTCATCGACCCGGAAGTGTCGAGGATGATGAGCAGGTTGGTGTCGATCGGCTGGACGCCGCCGTCGACCGCGATGGCCTGGGCGACCGGGGCGTCGTCGGCGATACCGGCGTTGATCGATGTCGAACCGGTGTCGTTGTCGGTATCGGTGACGGTGACGTCGATCTTGTCGACGTAGAGGTCGTCCCCGGCGCCGGCTTCGCTGTCGTTGTCGACCGCGCTGGTCAATGTGTAGGTGTAGCTGACGGTACCGCCCTGGTCGTCGCCGCTGTAGCCGGTCAGGGACAGTGTGCCGTGGCCGGTGGCGAGGGTGACCGGGAACGTCGCCGCAGTGGTCAACTGGGCGGCCGTCAGGGTGATGCCGCCGATCGCCACGGTCCGGATGCCGTCCAGCGCCTCGATGGTGAAACTGCCGGACTTGCTCAGGCCGCCGGCATCGGGGCCGCTACCGGTCGGCAGGTCGTCTTCCCTGACCGCGATGTCGCCGCCGGTGGCCCCGATGCCCGTTATCACGATGCCGTCGTCCTTGCCGTTGATGGTGACGGTGAGGCTGGCCGACTGGTTGGCCGCCTGGCTGTCGGTCATCTCGTAGACGAAGGTCTCCGCCAGTGTCTGCCCTGGCCCGAGTTTCTGGACGCTCATGTTGCTGAGATCGG
>JAAXVP010000287.1 GCA_013335435.1 Thiobacillus sp.
GTACGCTGATGGCCTCGGAACGGACTTCGGCGGGAATGTCGCCCGGCTTCAGCGCGCCCAGCAGCGAGTGCACCAGCACGCCGTCCATGGTCTCGATGGCAATCTTGGCCAGGTATTCGTGCGAGCGGTGCATCGGGTTGCGGGTCTGGAAGGCGGCAATCTTGGACCAGCCCATCTTCTCGAAGGCGGCGCGGGTCTCGGCCGGGGTCATGAACTGGTCGCCGTACTCTTCCTTGAAGGTGCCGGTGGATAGGACCTTGACCGGGCCGGCCAGGTTGTACTGGCCCTGGGCCATGACCATCTTGACGCCGGGGTGCTCCATGTCGGTGGTCTTGTAGACCTGCATGCACTCGTGGGCCTTGTCGATGGTGTACTTGTCGGCCACCTTCATGGTGCCCATGATCTCGCCGGATTCGCCGTCGACCAGGGCGATGTCGTCGCCTTCCTTGACGGTCTCGTCGTCGGTGGACAGGGTGACCGGGATGGGCCAGAACAGGCCGTTGGCCATCTTGTAGCCGTCACAGATGCCCTGCCAGTCGGTCTTGGTCATGAAGCCGTCCAGGGGGGTGAAGCCACCGATGCCCATCATGATCAGGTCGCCGGTTTCGCGGGAAGACATCTTGACCTGCTTGAGGGTCTGGGCGCGGGCCTTCTCGGCGGCGAGAGCGGCGCCCTCGAGCAGGAGAGGCTTCAGTTCGCCACCACCGTGGGGTTTCACGAGACGGGACATGCTGGCTCCTTAGAAATTTGTTTGGAAAATTAGGACTACCGAGTGGGCAGGCAGGATAGCACGGTAAGCAAACCCTCCTAATCCAAGTTATTTATTTGCAAATAAAGTTTTTCGATATTTTTGTATGGTTATAACTATCTGTTTATTAAAAATAAAATTTATCGGTGTGGGGGCTGTGGACGAGCGATGGGGGTTCGGCGATAGAATGCGCCATCATGCCGAACAGTTCTTATCCGGTCCGCTTCATCGTCCTTCTCGCCGGTCTGGTTTGCTTGTCAGGTTGTGCCGGCAACGCCATCCAGCGCAAGGACGGCCAGTCCTCCGGTCGTTCATTCGCGATCAACAACCTGGCCAAGACCGACATCGACATGGTCAGCGAACTGGCCCAGCGCGAGGTGTTGGCCGGTCTGCGCCGCCTGACCGTCAAGCTGTACCGGCGCAACCCGCAGGAATACAAGAAGGCCGGCTACAACAATGTCGAGCGCGCGGTCGGCCGCATCTTCGATACCCTGCCGCGCTGGCGCGAATCGGGCATGGACAAGGTGGACTGGGCGGAATCCCTGCGCCTGGCCTTCGCCGAGCACTATACCGGCGACCGCGTGCATGCCTACATGATGGCCCTGACCGTGATGGTCATGGCGTCCTACGAACACCGTACCCAGTTCTACATGACCGACGATCTCGACGCCCAGAGCCTGTACAACAGCGCCCGCAACCTGGAGATGGCGGTCTGGAAGCTGGGCCATGCCCGCTGGCCGGACGGTGCGCCGGTGCTGCTGAACAACGGGGTCGAGGAGGATGAGCGCAATCTCAGCTTCGAGCGCGAATTCGGCAAGGTGATCGCCCAGCAGGACCTGATGGCCCTGATCATCGAGGACAAGAGCAACCGGGCCGTGAACCGGGTCATCCAGAACGTCGCCTCGTTCATCCTGCTGCCGGTTTAACCGGCATGTAACTTCATTTGATTAACTTCCACTGGTTTGAAAGGGATCGGCACATGGCAATGGATGTAATCGATTACGACATCTTCGGCGACGACATGCAGTACGTCGAGATCGAGCTCGACCCGGGCGAGGCCGCGGTCGGCGAGGCCGGCATGATGATGTTCATGCAGGACGGCATCGAGATGGAGACGGTGTTCGGCGACGGCTCGGCGGCCCAGTCCGGCCTGCTGGGCAAGCTGATGGGTGCGGGCAAGCGCCTGCTCACCGGCGAGTCGCTGTTCACCACCGTCTATGAAAACCAGGCCCAGGGCAAGAAGCGGGTCGCCTTCGCCGCGCCCTATCCGGGCAAGATCGTGCCGATCGACCTGACTCAGATCGGCGGCACCCTGATCTGCCAGAAGGACTCCTTCCTGTGCGCCGCCAAGGGGGTCAGCCTGGGCATCGCCTTCCAGCAGCGCCTGGGTGCGGGTTTCTTCGGCGGCGAGGGCTTCATCCTGCAGAAGCTGGAGGGCGACGGCATGGTGTTCTTCCATGCCTGCGGCACCCTGGCCGAGAAGACCCTGGCGCCGGGCGAGACCCTGCGCGTCGATACCGGCTGCGTGGCCGCCTTGCAACCCTCGGTCGACTTCGACATCCAGTACGTCGGCAAGATCAAGACCGCCCTGTTCGGTGGCGAGGGCCTGTTCCTGGCCAAGCTGACCGGGCCCGGCAAGGTCTGGCTGCAAAGTCTGCCATTCTCCCGCCTGGCCAACCGCGTCCTTGCCGCCGCACCCCAGGCCGGCGGTCGCCAGGTTGGCGAGGGTTCGCTCCTGGGCGGTTTCGGTGGCCTGCTCGACGGGGATAATTCGTAAGGCGTGACGCAACGGCGTGACACGAATGCGTGACGCAAGGGCGTGACGTGACTGCCACGCCTCCCGTCTTTTTTGTCACGCCTTTTCGTGGTCACGCATTTGGAGATTTTTATGGACCTGATCCTGTGGCGTCACGCCGAAGCCGAAGAGGGTGGCAACGACATGGCGCGCGAGCTTACCGCGAAGGGGCGCAAGCAGGCCGTGGCGGTAGGCGGCTGGTTGGATAGCCGGTTGGCCAAGGAGGCGCGCGTCCTGGTCAGTCCGGCGGCGCGTGCGCAGCAGACGGCGGCGGGCCTGGGCCGGCGCTTCGAGACCCTCGAAGCGATCCGGCCCGGTGCCGACCCGGCCGACCTGATGCATGCCGTGGGCTGGCCGGAAAGCGCCGGCACGGTTCTGGTGGTCGGTCATCAGCCGACCCTGGGCCTGGTCGCGGCCATGCTGCTGTTCGGGGAAACGCGGCCGTTCACCCTCAAGAAGGGCGGCCTGGTCTGGCTGACCAACCGTACCCGCCGGGGCGACCAGCAGGTGGTCCTGAAGGCGGCGATGACGCCCGAGTTAGTCTAGGCCGATCTGCTCGATCCACGCCAGGGCCTGGAGATGGTCCCTGGTGACCTGCTCCGGCGTCAGCATCAGGGCCATCGCCTGCTCCTCGATCCGTTCCGGATTCTGCGATTCGCAGGCCTCGGCCAGGGCCAGGATGGGGCCGTAGAGGCCACCGCGGTGCAGCAGGGCCTCGGCGATGTCCTCCGGGATGACCAGGCGGTCGAGGATGTCGTCCATCGGGGTGTCGAGCATGGCGTCGAGGAGCGAGAACACCCCGGTGATGAACAGGTTGTCCTGTTCGGCCTTGCTCATGCTGTGCGAGCCGAGCAGCTCGCACAGGCGGCCGCGCGTGATGGCGGTGCGGGCCTGGGCGGGCGAGGCCGGGTGGGTGCCGGCCGTGGCCAGGAGCAGGGTGAGCCAGCGGTAGAGCGGCTTCATGCCCAGGATGGAGACCGCGTGGCGGATCGACTGCACCTCGCAGGACAGGCCGAAGCCGGCCGAGTTGATGTAGCGCAGCAACTTGAAGGTGAGCGCCACGTCGGTCTTCAGGGCGGCCTCGATGTCCTTGATGTCGGCATCCTTGCGCACCATGTCGAGCAGGCGCAGGAGGGTGGCGTGGCCCGGATTGAGGACGCGCGCCATGAGGTGTTCAGGGTGGGCGAAGTAATAGCCCTGGAAGTAGTGGAAGCCGAGTTGCTGGCACCAGTCGAAGACCTCCTGGGTCTCCACCTTTTCCGCCACCAGGCGCGCCGAGGGCAACTTGCCCAGGACGCGCACGATGGCCGCGGTCCTGTCCCGGCCCAGCTCGGCGACGTCGAGCTTGACGTAGCTGACCAGGGGCAGCAGCCGGTCCTGGCCGCTGTTCGGCTTGAAGCGGTCGAGGGCGAAGCGGAAGCCGGCCTGGCGCAGTTCCTCGATCCGGGCGAGCAGGTCGTCGTTCGGCTTCACCGTCTCGACGATCTCGATGACGATCTTCTGCGGCGGCAGCAGGGAGATGAACTCGCTCATCAGCATGGGGTGATCCATGTTGATGAAGGCCAGCTTGCCCTTGAGCAGCCATTCCGTACCCATGTCGACCAGGGTGGAGGACAGGACGCTGAGACCGGCGCGGTAGCTGTCGTCGATGTTGGCGGAACTGGCCTGGGCCGAGGTCCGGAACAGCAGTTCGTAGCCGATCAGGTTGTGCTTGCCGTCGACGATCGGTTGTCGGGCCAGAAAGGTATCTTGGCTCATGGGTCGGTAATCTTATAAGTGTACTGGCGGTGTCGCGTCGTCCCGGTAGCCGGGCGTGCGCTGGGCACTCCGGCCGGCTGCGGGGCGCCGGCCTGGCTATGTTATCTCGGTCAGGCCGCCTTGGCGAACAGGGCGCCGGGCGTGTCGGCCGGCG
>JAAXVP010000288.1 GCA_013335435.1 Thiobacillus sp.
CGGAAATGCCGTCGATGCGGATTTCCGTGTAGTTCTGGCGATGGCCCTGGGTCTTGCGGTAGTGCTTGCGGCGGCGCATTTTGAAGATCATGACCTTGTCGCCGCGGCCATGGGCCAGGACGGTGGCCTTGACGCTGGCGCCGGCGACGACGGGGGCGCCGATCCGGATGTTGTCGCCATCGGCGACCATCAGGACGTCATTGATCTCGATCTCGCTGCCTACCTCGGCGGGCAGGCTCTCGACCTTGAGTTTGCCACCGGCGGCGACCTTGTACTGCTTGCCACCGGTACGGATAACCGCGTACATGCTTGGCTCCAATCTGTTATCTGGCTGATGCAGAAAGGGCGTGATTATAGCCAGCGCCGGGTGAAATCGCAAACCGATGTGCGCGGGCGCGGAGCTTGGGTATATTGGGCGCCTTCCTGCCGCCCCGACCGCGCCCGCCCATGCCCACACCGAGCCTGAAACGCCGCCTCGCCTGCCTCGTCTACGAGGCGCTGTCGCTACTCGCGGTCCTCTTCATCGCCGGCTTCGCGGTTGTCGGTTTGCAGCCCGAGCCGCTGGCTGGCTGGGGCTTGTGGCTGCACCGGACCTATCTGCTGGCCGTGGCTGGGGGCTATTTCATCTGGTTCTGGCGCCACGGCGGCCAAACCCTGGCTATGAAGACCTGGCGCATTCGCTTGGTCCGCATCGACGGTGGACGCATCGGCCTGGGTCAGGCCTGGCTGCGCTATCTGCTCGCGGTTCTCGGTGCCCTCCTAGGCGGCTTCGGTTTCCTCTGGGCGCTGTGGGACCGCGAGCGGCAGTTCCTCCATGACCGTCTCGCCGGGACGCGGCTCATTCTCGACGCGCTAGTGGGCCTCGGCGCGGCGCAGGGCGATCAAGGTGGCGCCGCTGAACACCACCAGGGGCAGTAGGGCGCTGAGAACCGGCGGCCAGTCGTTGAGCAGGCCGATGTTGCCGAACATGCGGTTGAGCAGATGGAAGCCCAGGCCGATCAGGATGCCGACCAGGATGCGGCTGCCGACCTTGCCGCCCCGGGCCTGCTGGTAGGCGAACGGCAAGGCCAGCAGCAACATCACCGGCGCCGCGAAGGGCGAGGCCAGCTTGCTCCAGAGGGCGATCTCGTATCGGGTGGTCTTCTGCTGGTTGGCGCGCAGGTAGGTGACATAGGAATACAGGGTGGTGACGGCCATGCGGTCGGGATTCACCATCAGTACCGACAAGAGGTCGGGGGTGATCGGCGATTGCCAGTCGCTCATTTCCTGGCGGGCTACCTGGGCACCCTGGTCGGACAGGGTGGTTTCGGTGACATGGTTCAATTCCCAGCGCCCGGCGTCGGTCCAGTGGGCCGACTCGGACTCGCGCACGCGGCGCAATTGGAAGCGCTCGTCGAATTCGTACATGCGCACGTCGACCAGGGTGGTGTCCGGACGCATCTGGCGGATGTTGATGAAGGTGCGGCCATCCTTGGCCCAGAGGCCGGAGCGGAATTGCTGGGCGACGATGCCGGTGGTGCTGCGGATCTTGATCTGCTGGGCCAGGCGCTCGGCGGGCGGAGTCAGGTATTCGCCGGTGAGCAGGGTGGCGATGCCGAGCAGGAGGCCAAGCACGGCCATGTAACCGACCAGGCGGCCGGTGGACAGGCCGGAGGCGCGCATGACCGTGAATTCGGAATTCCCGGCCAGGCGGGCGAAGGTGAAGATGGCGCCGAGCAGGGCGGCGATGGGTAGTAGTTCCTGGGCCCGTCCGGGCATGCTCAGGAGGACATATAGGAAGGCTCGGCCGGCCGTGTAACCCTCTTTGAGCGAATCCAGTTCACCCATGAGGTCGAAGATGCCGAACAGCAGCAGCAGCGACAACAGGGCCAGGCCGAAGTAGGCCAGGATCTGGCGGCTCAGGTAGCGGAACAGCAGGGTCATCGGCGACCTCGCGCGAAGGGGCGGACGTAGCGCCACCAATAGGAGACGGCCAGCAGGGCGAAGGCCAGGCCGTGCACCAGGGCCAGGCTGGCGCCGGCGCTCAGGGCGCCCTGGCCGACCCAGGCCTGGCTGAGGCCGACGACGTTGACGTAGAGGGTGAACAGCAGGATGGCCAGCAGGATGTTGAAGGAACGACCTGCGCGCGGGTTGAAATAGCTGATCGGGACAGCGAACAGGGCCAGCATCAGGGCGCTGATCGGGGTGCCGATGCGCCAGACCCATTCGGCCAGGTTGACCGGACTCGGATTGCTGAGCAGGAAAGCGGTGTCGCGTTCCTTGGGAGGGGCTTCGCGGGCCTTGATCTGGGCTTGGTCGAGGCGGAAACCGTAATGGGTGAAGTCGACGATCCTGTAGTCGGCCAGGCCCGGTGTGCCTTCGTAGCGGCGGCCGTGCTGGAGGACCAGGAAGCGGTCGCCGTTGGCCATGGTTTCCACCGCCCCCTGTTGGGCGATCACGATGCCGATACGGCCCTGGTCCTCGGACTGGATGAACACGTTGCGCACGTCCGGGCCGCGTTCTTTCAGGCTTTCCACGAAATAGACCCGTTTGCCGCGCTGGGTCTCCGCGAATACGCCCGGGGTCAGGTTGGCCGCTTCGTCGTTGCGCACCGTCAGGTAATCCTCATACTCGGTGCGTTGCTGGGCCAGCCAGGGATTGATGGCCAGGCTGAGCAAGGCGATGATCAGGGTGATCGGCACGGCGAAGCGCAGTACCGGTACGAACCAGGCCATGGGCGACAGGCCGGCGCTCGACCAGATCACCATTTCACTGTCCTGCCAGTAGCGCGACAGGGTGAGCAGGACGCCGATGAACAGGGCCAGCGACAGCAGGATATGGAGGAAGCGCAGGTAGGCGAAGGTGATCAAGGGCAGCACCGCCGAGACCGAAATCTCGCCCAGGGCGGCGGTACCCAGGGTGCGCACCGACAGGATGACCAGCAGGATGGCCGAGATGACGCCCAGTGCTATCCCCGAAGTCGCGGTCATCTCCCGCAGAAGGGCTTTTTGATACAGGCGCATGCTTTGTTTTATGCTGGCGGGGCTTTCAGGAACCCGGATCGGGTCTGTTGGACCGATAAAACCGTTTGACCGAGATTGAACTGCTTTTTACTTAGGAGTTTGTCGTGGAATTTAGCATAAAAAGCCGCAGCCCCGAGAAAATGAAGACCGCCTGTGCCGTGGTCGGCGTCTACGAGCAGGGCCGGCTCACGCCCGCCGCGCTGACTCTCGATCAGGCCTCCGCCGGCGCGCTCTCCGCCATCCTCAAGCGCGGCGACCTGGACGGCAAGGCCGGCGCCACCCTGATGTTGCACAGCCTGGCCGGACTGGCCTGCGAGCGCGTGCTGCTGGTCGGCCTGGGCAAGGAAGGCGAGGTCGGCGACAAGGCCTTCCGCGATGCCGCTCGCGCGGCGGTCAAGGCGATTGCCGGCACCGGAGCGGCCGAAGCCGCCCTGTTCCTGGCCGAAGTCCCGGTCGGCAGTCGCGATGTCGCCTGGAAGGCCGAGCAGGTCGTCCTCGCGGCCGGCGAGGCCCTGTATCGCTTCGACCGCCTGAAGAGCCAGAAGGACGACGCCAAGCCGGGTCTGGCCAAGGCGACCCTGGCGGTCGCCAGCGGCGACGCCAAGGCGGCCGAGGCTGGCGTCGCGCGTGGCCAGGCCATCGTCAACGGCGTCAACCTGGCCAAGGATCTCGGCAACCTGCCCGGCAACCACTGCACGCCCGGCTATCTGGCCGACCAGGCCAAGGCCGTGGCCAAGGCGCACAAGCTGAAGATCGAGGTCCTGGGCGAGAAGGAGATCGAGAAGCTGGGCATGGGCTCCTTCCTGTCGGTAGCCAAGGGCTCCGACCAGCCGCCCCGGTTCATCGTCATGCAGTACAACGGCGGCGCCAAGAAGGACAAGCCGGTGGTCCTGGTCGGCAAGGGCATCACCTTCGACTCCGGCGGCATCTCGCTCAAGCCGGCCGCCGAGATGGACGAGATGAAGTACGACATGTGCGGCGCCGCCTCGGTGCTCGGCACGATGCAGGCGGTGGCCGAGCTGGGTCTGCCGGTCAACGTGGTCGGCCTCATCCCGACCTGCGAGAACATGCCGAACGGCGGCGCCAACAAGCCGGGCGACATCGTCACCTCCATGTCCGGCCAGACCATCGAGGTACTCAACACCGACGCCGAAGGTCGACTGATCCTGTGCGACGCCCTGACCTATGCCGAGCGTTTCGAGCCGGCCGCGGTGATCGACGTCGCCACGTTGACAGGCGCCTGCGTCATCGCCCTGGGCCATGTCGTGTCCGGCCTGCTCGCCAACGACGACCTCCTGGCGCGCGAGGTCTACCTGGCCGGCGAGGAGTCCGGCGACCGTTGCTGGCAGTTGCCGTTGCTGGACGACTACCAGGAGCAGTTGAAGAGCAACTTCGCCGACATGGCCAACATCGGCGGTCGTCCGGGCGGCACCATTACCGCTTCGGCC
>JAAXVP010000289.1 GCA_013335435.1 Thiobacillus sp.
CGGGGATACCCCGTTCCTGACAGGCCCGGAAAGTATGGCGGCGGGCATCGAAGGCAAAGAAATCGAGGCCGTCTACATACAGATCGACGCCCTTGAGGAACTCGCCCAGATTGTCGGCATCCACCCCTTTGTCGAAGATGCGGATGTCCACCTCGGGATTGATGTTCCGCGCCATCTCGGCCATGACTTCGGCCTTGGGGCGCCCGATGGTCGACATCATCGCCCCGGCCTGGCGATTGAAGTTCACCAGGTCGAACGTATCCATGTCGGCAATATGAAAGGCACTGATCCCCAGACGCACCAGGGTCAGCAAATGCACACCGCCGACCCCGCCGACGCCGGCAATCGCCACCCGCTTGCCCCGCAGCGCTGCCTGCTCAGCCTGGGTGACCCAGCCGATATTGCGGGAAAAGGCTTCGTCATACTGGAAAGCGCTGCTGGACATGCTGAATGTCTCCGTCAGACAGGGAAACACAATGATACGACAGTTCGACACGGCCCAGCCGCGGCACGCCGATACCTGATATACCATAATCATGAAGGTGGTAACCTTCAGTCAATCAGCGTGGCAATGCCATGTTTTCAAGGTTTCGCGCTTTCCGGTCGTATACTTACATTGCAAGACTGCTCGATTACACAAGGACGCATCATGTCGCTACTTGACCGCTTCAGCCTCGGCGAAGGATTCAAGAAATATTTCGAGGTTGCCACTGCGTTCGATGAAACCAGCCGCAATGAAGTCTTCGGCATACGCCATGAAGTGTATTGCGAGGAACTCGGCTTCGAGCCCGTGCGCCCCGACCGCATGGAGACGGACGAATACGATCGTCACAGCCTGCATTGCCTGATGCGCACATCCACCGCGCCGGTCAATCTCGTCGGCTGCAACCGTCTGGTCGTCGCCCGCCCGGAAGAGCCGGATTACCCCCTGCCCTTCGAGCGCACCTGTGCCGCCACGCTTGATCGTTCCATCATCGATCCGGCCCGCCAGCCCCGCGGCAGCATCGCCGAAGTGTCACGACTGGCCGTGCGCCACCATTACCGGCGTCGCAAAGGGGAAACCAAGTCCGCCCTCGCCCTCAGCGATGACGACTTCGGGACCAAGGACCAGCCCCGCTTCCCGTACATCCCCATCGGCCTTTACCTGGCCATCGTCGCCCTCGCCAAGCGGGAAGGTATAGAGACGCTTTTCGTGCTCACCGAACCACGCCTGGCCGACCATTTCGCCAAACTCGGCGTCAAGATCACCCAGATCGGCGGCCCGGTAGAACATCGGGGGATTCGTGTCCCATCCATGATGGACGTGAACGCCATCGTCAAAAACCTGCGCTTTTTCGTCAAGCCCATCTGGCGCGTCATCAACGAGCAGATCGACGGAGGCTACGCGAGCACCGGCCGGCCGCCCTTCCTGCCGCAGCGCTGAGGGCACACTTCACTCCAGGGGCGCTTCCCGCTCCTGCAGCGGGTAGGCGTCAGCGATATAGCCGTGCCCCTTCATCACCATGACAATCACGCAGCCAATGGCCAGCGTGAACACCACCGTCCAGTGCAGTACCACCGTGGCAATGGCCACGATATCCGCCGACTGGACCGCCTTCAGCACTACCGCCTCACTCAGCCCGCCATCGAAAACCCGCGCGTTCAGCGCGTAAAGAGCCGGCAGCAGCGTGCCGACCAAGGTGATCAGAGGCAGCTTGCGCAGCAGGCGCCACTCGAACCCCGGAATTTCCTTGCGGCTCCCGGGCAGCCGCTGCAGCCAGTTCATGGTGTTTCCTCCGTGCTCGCTCATGCTCATCAGGCACACACTTTACCCTGAGGTTCCCCACCCCACGGTCAACAGCTGGCTGTCATGGCGCTGAAACCACCAGGGCTTAGCCTGAAGTGCCCCCAGTCACCCCAGGAGATCGCCATGTACCTGTCCCCCAGCGACATCAAGCAGACCCGTGCCGCCACTATCGATAACCTTCACAACGCATCCCGTGCGTGGGTCGAGGCCACCGAAAAACTGGCCGAACTGGCCCTCCGCGCCGGCCGCCAGGCCCTCGACGAAGGCCGTAATCACCTGGAAGAGCTGGCGGAAAACAAGAACCTGAAGCCGGGTACGCCCTCGCTGGAGCGCATCGCCGAATGGCGCAGCGAATCCGCCGTGCGCGTTCGCGAGTACTTCGAGATCATCGGCGAGGCCCACCAGGCCGTCCTGCAGATGGCCCGCGATCAGATGGCCGTACTCGACCAGGCCTTCATGAAGCAGATGGACCGCGCCGCCCGTAGCGCCGACGCCAACGGCGAAGCTGCCATCGACCACATGAAAAGCGCCGTGCGTCATGCCGAAGCCGGTTTCAACGAACTGACCGACGCGGCGGCCCGCGGGGCCGATCTGGTCGAAGACCAGGTTCGTCAGGTGTCCGAGGCCCTGGCCATTGAGTCGGATGAGTCGATCGAAACGGCATCGACCACCCGCAGCCGCCGGCCCCGCAGCAACTGAGGCCATAAGCAGGCGGGGCCAGCCCGGCCGGATGGCGCTAAAATACGCATTCTCCGAGGCGGGGAGCCAGGCCGGCTCCCCGCCTCGTCGCCAGTCCAGCAAGGAACCCCATGAACACCCGCGCCTCTCTCTACCAGGCCCGCTATGGCTCGCCCGATGTGGCCGTACCCGACGCCGGCTCGCCGGTCATTGACCACCTTCTGGCCCACAGTTCGGTGCGCGCCTACCTGCCCGATCCGGTAAGCGACGATACCCTCGCGGCCATCATCGCCGCCGCCCAGTCTGCCGCCAGTTCATCCAACCTCCACGCCTGGAGCGTGGTGGCGGTGCGTGACCCGGCTCGCAAGGCCCGCCTGGCCGAATTCGCCGGCGATCAGGAACACATTCACAAAGCCCCGCTGCTGCTTGTCTGGCTGGCCGATCTGGCCCGTCTGGAGCAGGTTGCCAACAAACTCGGCGAACCCAGCAGCGCACTGGATTACCTGGAGATGTTCGAGGTCGGCGTGATCGACGCCGCCCTCGCCGCCCAGAACGCCGTGACGGCCGCCGAATCCCTCGGCCTCGGCACCGTCTACATCGGCGCCATGCGCAACAAGCCCGAGGAAGTGGCTGCCGAGCTGCAACTGCCGACGCGGGTGGTCGCCATGTTCGGCCTGTGCCTCGGCACGCCTGACCCGCAGGCACCGGCCAGCGTCAAGCCGCGTCCGGCGCAATCGGTGGTACTGCACCAGGAAACCTATTCCTTGCCCGCCCAGGCCGCCGGCCTCGAGCAGTACGACGAAGCCATGCGCGCCTTCTACACCAGCCAGAACATGAAGGTGCGCGGCACCTGGTCCAACCACTCCGCCAAGCGCGTTCGCGATGGCGCCGCGCTGTCCGGCCGTGACCGGCTGGTGGAAGCCCTCAACAAACGGGGCTTCCCGCTGAAGTAAGGGAGAAAGCCGCCGGCTTAAGCGGCTTTCTTCATCTGCTTCTGGTACAGAAACTCGAGAATCGCCGCCCGGCATTCCGCAAAGTGCGGATCGTGGGCCAGCTGCAGGCGGTTGCGGGGCTTCTCGAGCTTCACCTCCAGAATCTCGCCGATAGTCGCCGCCGGACCGTTGGTCATCATCACCACGCGGTCCGACAACAGCACCGCCTCATCCACGTCGTGGGTCACCATCACCACGGTGGCGCCGGTCTCCTCCATCACGTTCATCAACTCGTCCTGGAGGCTGGCGCGGGTGAGCGCATCGAGCGCGCCGAAGGGCTCGTCCATGAGCAGGATCTTCGGCTCCATGGCGAAGGCGCGGGCGATGCCGACGCGCTGCTTCATGCCGCCGGAAACCTCGTTGGGATACTTGTGCTCGGCGTGGTCCATATGCACCATGGCCAGGGCCGCCTTGGTGCGCGCCTTGAGCTTGGCCTTGCCTTCCTTGCTCCCGAACACCCGCTCCACCGCCAGATAGACGTTGTCGAAGCAGGTCAGCCAGGGCAGCAGCGAGTGGTTCTGGAACACCACCGCCCGCTCCGGGCCCGGACCGGCGATCTCGCGCCCGTTGCACAACAGCACGCCCTCCGTGGGCTGATTCAGGCCGGCGATCAGGTTGAGCAGCGTGGACTTGCCGCAGCCGGAGTGGCCGATCAGCGATACCACCTCGCCCTGCTCCACCGTCAGGTTGATGTCGCGCAGGGCGACGACGGGGCCGTTCCTGGTGTCGAAGCGGACACCAACGTTCTCGATCTGAACCATCCTTGCCATTTCTGTCTCCTTCCCCGGCCGTTCTATTGGTAGTTGAATCGCTTCGCCAGCAGCAGCAGCGCCTGTTCCAGCAGCAGGCCGACGATGCCGATGACGAAGATGGCGATGACGATGGACTCGACTTTGAGGTTGTTCCACTCGTCCCATACCCAGAAGCCGATGCCCACGCCGCCGGTCAGCATCTCGGCCGCGACGATCACGAGCCACGCCGTGCC
>JAAXVP010000026.1 GCA_013335435.1 Thiobacillus sp.
CGCGCGGCGTCAGCATCGGTCATGACAAACAGCACCTCCCGGGCAAGTTCCTCGGCGGACTCGAGCGCCAAAGCGGCCACCCGCGTGCCGTGAATCGGCTCCAGCCGGTCAAGGGGCGCTTGGTCGAGAAAGAACATCGCCCGCAGCGGCACGGAACGCTCTACGGCCCATGAACCGCCCGGCCCGCCGTAGAGAAAGCGGCTCCATGTCGGCCACGGGTGAGCCTGGAAATCTCCCCTGCCGTCCCGCACCACGAGCGTCATGTCGTCGCTCAACGAGCGCCACGGGGAAGGAAGTCGTCGGCTGGCGGTACTCTTGCCCACGTCGCTCGGCCCGGCCATGAGGAAGCCGTTTCCCCGGTGCTCGGCCAGGGCGCCGTGGAACAGCAGGCCGCCCCGGGCCATCGCTTCGCGCGCTACCTGGGAGGCGATTCGCCGCATCTGGGCGACGACGGTTTCGCGGTTGACCGCCGGGCCGAGCCGGCAGACGACCGCGCCGCCGGCCTCGAGGTCGGGCCGGTCGGACTCCTCGCACACGGCGACGCACAGCTCGCGCCCGCCAACGCCCGGTCTCAGGCCCATGACCTCGCCCAGTTCCGCGACAATCACGGCGGCCCGGTCGTCAACCGGGCGGATGAGCCAACGCTGACCGTCAGCGGCCCGGCGCCCCCTACCCGACCTTCCCGGCCGGAAAGACCAGGGTGAACACGCTGCCGCCACCGGGGGCCGGGGCCGCTTCGATCGCGCCGCCATGGGCGTGCGCCACGGCCTGGGCCAGGCTGAGGCCGAGGCCGTTGCCGGGTTGGTGGCGGCTGCGGTCGCTGCGGAAAAAACGGTCGAAGATGCGCGGCAGGTCGTCCGGCGCGATGCCCGGCCCGGTGTCGCTGACCGAGAGCACCGCACTGCCATCCCGGCGGCTCGCCGTCACCCGGACCCGGCTCCCGGCCGGACTGTACTTGATGGCGTTGTCGACCAGGTTGGCCAGGGCACGCTGGAGCTTGCGCCGGTCGGCGCGCACCGGCACCGGTCCGGCCACCTCCCCGGCCAGGGCGACGCCCTTGTCCTCGGCGACGCCGGCGAACAGCTCGACGACCTGGCCAACCAGCTCGGCCAGGTCCAACTCGGCCAGCTTCAAGCCACCCAGGCCGGCCTCGGCCTCGGTGATGTCGAGCATGGTGTTGATCACCTGCATCAGGCGGTCGCATTCCTCGACGATGCTGCCGGCGATCTCCGCGCCCTCGCCGACCACGCTGCCGCCGACCACGGCGTTCTCGGCCAGGCCGCGGATGCGGGTGAGCGGGCTGCGCAGGTCGTGGGCGATGTTGTCGTTGACCTGGCGCATCTCGGTCAGCACCGTCTGCACCCGTCCGGCCATGGTATTGAAGGCCGCCACCAGGCTGTCGATCTCCCGGCCCTGGCCGGCCACCTGGACCCGCTCGTCGAAATGGCCGTCGGCGATCCGGGTCGCCGCCGCGGTAACGCCCTCGACGCCGGTCATCGCCTTGCGCGCCAGGGCCCAGCCGGTCAACCCGCCGAGCCCGACCATGATGGCCAGTATGAGCAGGCCGACCCGGCGGAACAGGTCGAAGAACAGCACGCTGTCCTCCAGGGAGACGCCGATCTGCAGGTAGCGCTCGGCGTCCACCCGCACCGAGAGCAGGCGTGCCTGGCGACGCAGGTCGGGCAGTTCGAGGGTCTGGAAGCGCTCCGTGCCGACCACCTCGCCGGCCAGGACCTGGCGGGCGAAGGGCACGTCGGGCCAGGCCTTCAGGTCGGAGGCCTGGATGACCCGGCCGTCGGCATCGGTCAGGCGCACGAAATAGTCGGTCGTGCCGCTGGCCATGGCGATGGCGGCAAACTCCTCGCGCACGGTCTCGGCGTCGCCGTCGTGCAGGATGCGGACCAGTTCCGACTTCTGGCGCAGGATGTCGTCGTCGATTTCTTCCAGGGTGTGCGAACGCACCAGTTGGAACAGGAGCAGGCTGCCCAGGATGGCGATCAGGCCGAACACCCCGGAAAAATAGACCGCCAACTGCAGGGCCAGGCTGTGGCCGGAACGGTGGCCTTCAGCGGCCGAGGACATAGCCGACTCCGCGCACCGTCCGGATCAATTCCGGCTGCCCCTCGAAGCCCTCGTGCAACTTGTTGCGCAGGCGGCTGACCGTGGTCTCGACCACGCTGGTCTCGGGATCGAAGCTGTAGTCCCAGACGTGCTCCATCAGGGTGATCTTGGACACCACGCTGCCCTTGTGGCGCAGCAGATATTCCAGAAGGGTGAACTCGCGCGGCTGCAGGGCAATCTCGCGACCGGACCGGGTGACCTTGCGCTTGACCAGATCCATCTCCAGGTCACCGTCGGCCAGGCGTACCGGCTCGACCACGCCGGTGGCGCGTCGAACCAGGGCCTGGACGCGCACCAGGAGTTCCGAGAAGGCGAACGGCTTGACCAGATAGTCGTCGCCGCCGACCTGGAGGCCGAGGATGCGATCGTCCAGCTCACGCTTGGCGGACAGGAAGATGATCGGCGTCGCGATGCCGGCCATCCGGGCATCCCTGACCAGGGTCAGACCGTCACGGAAAGGCAGCATGATGTCGACCACCGCGGCATCCCAATCCGGCTCGCATAGGCGCGCGAAACCGGTATCGCCGTCCGCCGCCCAGGCCACCTCATGGCCGGCCTGGCGAAAACCCTTGACCACGAAGGAGGCGATCTTTTCGTCGTCCTCGATTACCAGCACCCGCATGTCTAGTCCTCCTTGTCGTCCGGACGGCATTCTGGCCGCCGGCGCGGCAAAGGTAAACGGGGCAACGGGACAGGGGCGCAATGTCGACATTCAACACCGCCAAACTTCTGCAATCGCCGCTCAGCGGCCATGTCCTGATATCATTAAAATTTGTAACCGGGTATTTCCGGGGGGCCGCCCAATATCAGTCAATTGTTGGGTAATGCTGATGGATAACGATGGAGTCGGGTAGTGGAAATCATAGACCCGGTAAGAAAGCCATATCTGGAGATGTTGTCATGGCTCCGAGGTGTTGCCGCGTTTTTTGTAATAATTTCTCATTCTGTCAGGGCGTCGGAAGTATCTTATTCAGCGGCTGACGCATCAAGCCATGTTTTCATATTTTCGATTCTTGATCTTGGTGGTTACTCAGTATATCTATTCTTTGCGCTAAGTGGCTGCACGCTTTACTTGAGCAGCAATAAGCATCTTAGACAAGCCAGCGATATACCCGCTTTTTACATTAAACGCTTCTTTAGGATATGGCCAACATTTGCCTTTTCAATGGCGCTATACCTGTTGTTTAATAAGCTATTTACATATTATTACTGTTCGGACAGATCCTATTGGATTGGACAACTAACAAGGGACTATACGTTCGCAGATATTCTAACGTATTTAACGCTCACATTCAACTTCACGGGGCCCGGAGGTTTATTTAATGGCGTTTACTGGAGCTTGCCGATCGAGTTTCAGTATTATCTTCTGTTGCCATTATGCTTGATTCTGATGACGAGAGCCAAGTCAGCCGGCTTCCTCCCCCCCCTACTATTTGGCGGATGTTTGTACTTGATTTACGAGATACAACCGTTCAGCATAGATCATTATGAATTATTCAATATGGGGTTCTCGTTTTTTGGCGGTGTTTTGCTGGCCAGGTACTACACGCTTGTAAAACACGAAATCCCATTGCTGTGGTCCTCAATTGGATTAATTTTTGTTTTCTTGATTACCGGACTGATCTGGAATGGTTTGTGGGTTGTACCAGATGATATTCCTTTCATAAGCACGGTGGATAATGTTTGCGGGGTGGCCGCACTCGTTACCCTTGCCATCGCCTTGCTAACAAGGGTTCCAGCACAAAGAAACAAAGCGACTGCACTCCTCCACAGGTACGGCGATATTTCCTACAGCATCTACTTATTTCACATGATATTTATTGGCCTCGCCGTGTTGGCCGTTATCAAATTTAATATATTCGGAGAATTGGAAAAGTTGGCTTTTATTTTCTTGACAGCCACCATAGGCAGCTACTACTTTTCAATAATTTCTCACAGGTATTTGGAATTGCCTTCAATGGAGATCGGCCGAAAAATATCAAGAAAGTTGCGGGCGCATATTTAATTATTTGTCTTTTAGAATTCTGCCATGCAAATGTAATCCACCCCCTTCAAAAACAAAATTCTTTTGAAATCATGGTTTATTGCCTGACGGCTAAGAAACCGCTGATTTATTCGATTCCGTCGTTCCCGCGAAGGCGGGAGCCCAGTTAAATCAAGGCACTGGATCCCCGCCTACGCGGGGATGACGAATAAATCAGCGCCGCCCTAAAGGTTCATCCCTGCCGAATATGGGCACCTCGAAAAACCCTGGCTTCGTCGCTCCCGCGAAAGCGGGAGCCCTGAAAAATCGACAGGCTGGATTCCCGCCTTCGCGGGAATGACGGGTCTTTCGAGGTTCCCTGATGTCGCTGCCGAAACCGGTCATTGCCAAGCGAGTGCCTGGCAATGACCAATGCGGATCGTCGATCGATTCAGGGGGCCGCCTTGCGCGCCACGCCCAGGCCGAGCTTGACGGCGACCTCGCGGCCCTCGCCGGTGGCCTGTTCTACCGCCTTCACGGCCAGCTTGTCGGCCGGCACGCCGCCGGCCAGCAGCTCGGCCCGGATCGCCTCGCCGCGCGCCTTGGCCAGGGCGACCAACTGCTCGTCGGTGACCGCTTCCTTGTCGAGCAAGGCCTGGTAGATCAGGGCATGCAGATCGGCACCCTTGAGGCGGGCGGCCTCTTCGGCCGAGAGCGGCTCGGGCTTGGCCTTGATCATGCCGGATAGGCGCGACAGCAGCTTGCCGGTGGCGCTGGTCGGCGGCGGCTCCGGGTTGGCCTGGGCGAACCTGGCCTTGAGGGCCTTCAGGGCATCGCCACCGAGGCGGGCGGCATAGAGCTTCTCCAGCGCTTCCTGGACCTTCGGCTGGGCGGTCGACACCGGTCCGGGATCCTCGTCCGGAGCCAGCTTGCGGCCGGTGGCCTCGGCCACGGCGCGGCGGACGCGGTCTTCCTTGACCGCCAGGCGGTCGGCGACCGGATTCCAGACCGGACTGGCGGTCAGGGCCAGATTGGGCCGCTTGGCCAGGGCCTGGCCGAGCTGCTTGAGCTTATCCTTCTCGGGCGGCAGGAGCTTGCTCTCGCCGGCATCGAACAGGATGTTCTCCAGCTTGTCGCCGCTGATGCCGAGCAGCTTGCCGATGGCCCGGAACGGCGCCAGGGCGATCTTGGATATGACGTTGACGATGGCCTTCCAGATGATGCCGCCGTAGCTGAACTGCGGGTCGTCCAGGCTGCCCTTGACCGGCAGGCCGAGGTCGATGACGCCGTCGGCGTCCTGCAGGATGGCGATGGCGAGGTCGAGCGGCAAATTCTTGGCAGTCGGGCTCTCGACCCGCTCGCCCAGGGTCAGCTTGTCCATGACCACCTTGTTGTCGCCTTCGAGCTGACGGTCCTTGATCTTGTATTCGAGGTCGAGCGAGAGCTTGCCCGACTCGATCCTGCGCCCGGCGAAGGTGGCGCTGTAGGGGGTCAGGCGGTTCATCTCGACGTTGCGGAACACCACCTTGATGTCTGTGTAGCCGGTCGGGTCGAGGAAGTCGATCTGTCCCACCGCGCGCGCCAGGCCGTAGTCGTCAACCTGGCCGTCCAGCTCCAGTTGGGCCGGGCGGCCCTTGGCCAGGCTGATGCCGTTGACCGTGCCCTTGAGGTCGTGGATGCGGGTGCCGAACGGCAGGGCCAGGGATTCGTCGGCGAAGTCCATCTCGTTGGCGCTCACGGTCACCCGCTCGACGGCGAACTTCATGCCCGGCTTGGCCGGCGAGGCTTCCAGCACGGGTTTGGCCGGCTCCGCCGCGGCGGCGGCCGGCGCCGGCTCGACGTGCTGTTCCTTCATCAGGCGCTTGAGGTTGAGGGTCTTGTCCCGGTGGATGACCAGCTTGAGGCCGAGGCCGTCGACCTTGACCTCGCCGATCTCGACCGCCTCCGGGCTCGCCGTCAGCTCATCCGTGGCGAGGCGCTTCCAGGCCAGCACCCGGTTGCCGGTCTCGGACTCGTTGACCAGCAGGTCGGTGACGCTGAAGCCGCCCTGGTAGGCGATCTTGTCGCCCACCTTGAGGTGGCCCCGGCTGCCGGCCACCCCGGACACCAGGATCACGTTGGCGGCCTGGCCGATGTAGGGTTGCGCCGGAGTCAGCTTGAGGCCGGAGAGATCGACCTGGGCATCGAGCATGCCCTTGCCCGGCACCAGCTTGCCCTGGACCTGCAAGGAGCCGCCCTGGCGCACGCGCAGGCCCAGCTTCACCGGCACCGCCGCCTTCAGGTTCTCGCTCAGGCCGGCCGCACTGGCGCCGATGCCGTCCAGGTTCAGGACGACCGCCGGCTTGACCGTCTCGTCGCACAGGGCGGCCTGGAAACCGTTCACTTCGGCCCGCCCCAGCGTCCAGGTCCAGCCCGGCTCGGCCGGGGCCGGCTTGCCGGCCGGACGTGGCGTCGGCGTCGCCTTGCGGGCCGGCGCCAGGGCATCGAGCAGGGCGATACCGCCGTTGGCCGCCCGTGTCGCGGTGAGCCGGCCGCGCTCCAGGGCCAGGCGCCCGATCTCGGCGTGGCGGTCGGCCAGGTCGGCCTGGATACCCTCCACGACGATGCCGTCGAGATCGAACAGGGTCTTGCCGGCCGAGGCGACGGCAATCTTGCCCAGCTGCACGCCGCCCTCGCCCAGCTTGGCCTGGACCGGCCCCGCACCCAGGCTGGCGTCGGCCTTGAAGCCGACCTTCAGGTTGCCGACGTCCAGTGCCAGCGGCTTCGCGAAGGTCTGGTCGAGGACATGGATGGCGATACCGTCGAGGCTGAAACGGGCCAGGTCGATCTGCCAGGGTGCCGCGGCCGGCTCGGCCTTGGCGGCCCGGCCAGGCTGTTTCGGCGCGGCCGGCACCGGCTTCCCTTCGGCCGGCTTGGCTTGAGGCACCGGCGCGGCGGCCGGCGGGAACCAGTCCTGAACATCCAGGCTGCCGTCGATGCGCCGGGTCAGGTTCACCTGGCCGCCGGCCAGGTCGATCGCGGCCAGGCTGGCGGCCCGCTTGTCGAGGTCGAAGCGGCCACCGCTGATGGCCAGCTTGTCGAGCACCAGGGTCGGCGCCTTGGCGTCGGCACCGCGCAGGCGCAGGCCCGCGACGGTGGCGCCCAGCTGGTCGAGGCTGAGGCTCAGGTGTTTCTTGTCGTAGCCGACCCGGTAACGGGTGCTGAAGCCGGCCGTGCCCTCCGGGGCGGCGATGTCGACCCGGCCCTTGAGGTAGGGCGCCACCTGGGTCAGCTTGATGCCTTCCAGGGAGAAGGCGCCGGTCACCGCGACCGGCTTCAGGGTGACGTCGCCCTGCCAACGCAGCTGGCCGCCCAGGGCGGTGCGCGCCGATACCTGGTAGGCGCCCTTGTCGTCGGGCAAGGTGGACAGTTCGTCCAGGGTCAGGTCGAGCGGGTGGAAGCCGGTCTCGAACACCGGCGCCACGGTGCGGTCGGCGAACTCGACGCGGCCGTCCTTGAGTTCGAAATGGCGGATCAGCAGGCGCGGCAGCGGCTTGTCCGGGGTCTCCTCCTCGTCCTTGAAGGCCTCGATGAAGGCGGTCCAGTTCAGCGTGTTGCCCGGCAGCAGGGCGACCCGGCCTTCCGGCCCGGTCAGGCGGATGCTGTCGAAGGTCCAGGCGAAGCGCAGCAGGCTGCTGGCCTCGAAATCGACGAACAGTTCCGTGAACCCAGCCAGGAGCTGGCCGTCCGGCTCGGCCAGCCTGACGTTGCGCAGGGTCAGCTTGAGCGCGAGGGGGTCGAATTCCGGCTTGTCCAGGCTGAGGTGGTGGCCGGTCTTGTCGGCGATGAACTTCTCCGCCCCCCATTTCGCCAACGGCCCGAAGCCGAACCAGCCGAACAGCAGGTAGGCGACGATCAGCCCCAAGGCGACCATGACCGGGGTCTTGAGCAGGAAAAGACGCAGGCGCGCGAGCATAGGTGTCCCCATCCGGATTATTTCTTGATCATGCTAACGGCAAGCAGGTCGGCCGGCATGGTCCGACGCTACCAGGCCAGACAGTCATTGTAGACGGGGTGCGCATGCCGGTGCGAACGGGCCGCACCGGAAACAGCGCGCCCCGGCCGCCTCAGACGGGCATCAGGAACCGTTCCATGGCCGCGACCGGCCCTGGCTTGCAGTACAGATAGCCTTGGTAGTGCCGGCAGCCGTAGCGATGCAACAGGTCACGCTGCTCCTCGGTCTCGACGCCCTCGGCGACGACCTCCAGGCCGAGCGACTGGCTCATGGCCAGGATGGCCCGCACGATGGCCTCGTCGTTGGGGTCGTGGCAGATGTCCCGGACGAAGGACTGGTCGATCTTGATCTGGTCCAGCGGCAGGCGCTTGAGATAGGACAGCGAGGAAAAGCCGGTGCCGAAATCGTCCAGGGAGAAGGTCACGCCGACCGCCTTCAGCTGCTGCATGCGCCGGACCACCTCGTCGACCCGGTCCAGCACCACGCTTTCGGTCAGTTCCAGTTTCAGCCGGGACGGCGCAATGCCGGCAAGCCGGATCTGCTCCCAGACCTGCTCGACGAAATCGGGCTGGTGGAACTGGCGGGCGCTGACGTTGACCGCGATGGTCAGGTCGCGGGTGTGCGGATCGTCCTGCCAGGCCTTGAGTTGGGCGCAGGCGGTCGCCAACACCCATTTGCCGATCGGGAAGATCAGCCCGGACTCCTCGGCCAGGGGGATGAATTCCGCCGGCGAGACGGCCGGGGAATCGGCCGGCAGCCAGCGCAGCAGGGCCTCGAAGCCGAGGCAGCGGCCCCGGCCGTCGACCTGGGGCTGGTAGTGGAGCTGCAACTCGTCCTGGTCCAGGCTGCGGCGCAGGGCCGCCTCCAGCACGGTGCGCTTGTCGATGGCCGACTGCATGTCGGGATTGAAGAAGCGGACGGTGTTGCGGCCGGCATTCTTGGCCTGGTAGAGCGCCACGTCGGCCTGCTTGAGCAGCACGTCCACGCTCGTCTCCCGGCCGAGGTACAGGGTCACGCCGATGCTCGAGGTGCTGTGGTGCGCCGCTCCGTTGCCGATGATCCCGTAGGGCTCGCCGAGGGCGGCGCGAATCTTCTCGGCGATGACCTCGGCCTGCTTGGCGGCATGGGTTTCGGCCTCGCCCAGGCCCTCGACCACCACGACGTACTCGTCGCCGCCCAGGCGCGCCACAGTATCCTCCTGGCGGACGCTGGCGCCGATCCGCTCGGCGACCTCGACCAGCAGGCGGTCGCCGACGTCGTGGCCCTGGGTGTCGTTGAGCGCCTTGAAGTTGTCCAGGTCGAGGATCATCAGGGCGCCATATTCGCGCGAGCGCTGGCTGACGATCAGGGCCTGGCCCAGGCGGTCCATCAGGAGACGGCGGTTGGGCAGGTTGGTGAGGGGATCGAAATAGGCCAGGTTGCGAATCTGCTCCTCGACCTTCTTGCGCTCGGTGATGTCGACGAAGGTCACCACCGCGCCTTCGACCTTGCCATCGCGCCAGATCGGGCGCGACCAGAATTCGACCGGGAAGCTGCTGCCGTCGGCACGCCAGTGCACTTCGTCCGCGGCATGGGCCTCCTGGCCGTCCAGGGCCGACAGGCGCACGGCGCAGGCCGCCATCGGATAGGGCCGGCCGTCCGCGTGGGTGTGATGGATGGTGGCGTGCATGGGTTTGCCGATCAGTTCGGCCTCGGCGGCATAGCCCAGCATGCGCACGCAGGCGGCATTGGCGAAGGTGCACAGGCCGGCCCGGTCGACCCCGTAGATGCCCTCGCTGGCGGAATCGAGGACCAGCCGGAGGCGAACCTCCTCCGCGCTCAGCCTTTGGAACAGACGGGCGTTGTCGATGGCGATGCCGGCCAGGTTCGCGAACAGGGTCAACACGTTCAGGTCGCGCGCCGTGAAGGCGCCGCCGCCGCGCTTGCCCATGGCGGACAGGCCGCCGATGATGCGGCCCCGGCAGATCAGCGGCACCAGCAGGCTGGAAGCCATGCCGGGCTGCCACCTGGCCTCCGTGTTCAGGTCGTAGCTTTCGCTGTCGCCGAACAGCAACGGCCGCTGGTGCTTCAGCACCCAGCCGCAGGCGCCCTCCTCGGCCGGGAAGGCAAGCCCGAGGAGCTGGCCGGCATACAGGCCGCTGGCGGCGGCATAGGTGTAGGTCGGGCGCTCGCCGTCGAGCATCGGCACCGCCATGGTCTCCGCCTGCACGACCTCGCAGGCGGCCTCGGCCACCATGGCCAGGACATGGTCGGCATCGAGTTCGGAAACCAGCCGCTCGCCCAGGCCGAACAGCAGGGTGAGCTCGTCGTGGTTCAGGTTGATGACATGGCTTCTGGCGGCCGCCGGGGGTTCCGCCAGGCTCGGCAGCGGCAGGGGCGAGGCCGGGAATTTTCTCACCGCGCCGGTTCAGAAGGTGACGTTGTAATCGGCGTCGGCGACGTCGAGGTAATAGGCGCTGACGCCCTTCACCTCGGCCTCGACGATGAGGTCGTCCGGCACCGAGACCGCCATGGCATCGACGCAGATCTGGCAGATCGTGAAGCGCACCCCGATTTCCTGCGCCTTGAGCACCAGGTCTTCCAGTTGCATCATGCCCTTCCTGCGCATGATGCGGCGGACGATCATCGGCCCGAGTCCGCCATAGTTCAATTGCGAGAGGGGCAGGTTGCAGGCACCGTCATGGTTGAGGCCGCGCACAACATGCTGGAGCACCGAGTCGGTCTCGGGCACGCGGCCGCGGCCGCCGCGCAGGCGGCCGAACCACTTGGCCGGCGACAGGACGGAACGGGGCTTGCGCAGGCAGTTGGCGCCATAGAGCACGAACCACATGCTCATCTGCATGCCCATGGCCTGGAACCCGACCGCGATCTCGAAGGCGAGGAGCGCCTTGTCCAGGTCGCCGCTCACCAGCAGGATCACGCCCTTCTTTCCGGGATGGCCGGACAGGGACATGGCAGGGCGGCTGTCGGCCACGGTCAGCCACCTACCCGGATCAGGATGGTCACTCGCCGTTCGGCATCATTCCTGATTTCCAGGACGGTGTGGCCGTTCACCTGGCAGTAGTCGCGCACCGTGGGTTCGAAAATGGGATCGTTGCCGGTGATCTCGAGCAATTGCCCGCCGGCCAGTTCCTGCACTGCCTTGGCCAGCTGGATCAACGGCAGGGGACAACACACGCCGCATACATCCAGTTGGGTCGCGATATCCGAAGCCATCTCCCGCCTCTCCATCATGACTGCCAGTTGTTATGTTTCGCCCGGTCGACGCGGCGCTGATCGCTATGTGAGTAACATTACACAACTACGCCAGTGTGTGCCAGATGTCCCTGGCAATGGATACGGTCAGGCCACGGCCCCGAAGAACAGGTAGGCCGCCGCCACCGCCGCCGTGAAGCCGGCCAGGTCGGCGACCAGGCCGCCGGCCACGGCGTAGCGCACCCGCTTGATGCCGACCGCGCCGAAGTACACGGCGAGGACGTAGAAGGTGGTCTCGGTGCTGCCCTGGACGATGCTGGCCAGGCGTCCGGCGAAGGAATCGGCGCCATGCATCTGCATGGTCTCGATCATCATGGCGCGGGCGCCGCTGCCCGAGAGCGGCTTCATCAGCATGGTCGGCAGGGCATCGACCCAACGGGCGTC
>JAAXVP010000027.1 GCA_013335435.1 Thiobacillus sp.
CGAAGCCGAACGCCGCGACCAGGCCGCGCACGCCACCCATGGCCAGGTCGAGGGCGCCGCTGGCGCGCAACAGGCCGATGGCGACCAGCATGGCGACCAGGTAGGGAATGATGGTCACGGCGGTCTGGAAGCCCTCCCTGGCGCCGTCGATGAAGGCCTCGTAGGCGTTGACCCGCTTGACCAGGGCACCGACCAGGAAGGTGGCGATCAGGCCGAGCAGGATGGCGTTGCTGACCAAGGACGAGCGCGGCGCCATCTGCTCGGCCGGCAGGCCGGCGAAGTAGACGGCGAGGCCACCCACCGTCGCCGAGATGCCGATCAGCCAGGCCAGGATGACCCGGTCCAGGCGAATCCGCTGCATCGCCGCGACGAAGGCGAAGCCGGCCAGGGTGGAGCAGTAGGTCGCCATCAGGATGGGGATGAAGACGTCGGTGGGATCAACCGCGCCGAGCTGGGCCCGGTAGGTGAAGATGGTCACCGGCAGCAGGGTGATCGACGAGGCGTTGATGACCAGGAACAGGATCTGCGCGTTGCTGGCCACATCCTTGTCCGGGTTGAGTTCCTGGAGTTCCTGCATGGCCTTGATGCCCATCGGCGTGGCGGCGTTGTCGAGGCCGAGCAGGTTGGCCGCCATGTTCATGGTGATCGAACCGAGCGCGGGATGGCCGCGCGGCACCTCGGGGAACAGGCGCGCGAACAGGGGCGCGAGCCAGCGGGCCAGGCGGTCGAGGAAGCCGGCCCGCTCGCCGATCTTGAGGATGCCGAGCCACAGGCACATCACCCCGGTCAGGCCCAGGGCGATCTCGAAGGCGGTCTTGGCGTTGTCGAAACCCGCCTTCATGAGCAGGGCGAAGATGTCCTGCTGGCCGTTGACCAGGAATTGGAACAGGGCGGCCGCGATAGCGGTCAGGAAGAAGCCGATCCAGATGGCGTTGAGCATGGCCGGATTTTAGCAGCCTGCCGGACTTTCCCCGTGAATGGGGAAAGACCGACAGGCTGCCCAGTCCCGGCCAGCCGGCTTGTCCAGCCGGGCCTATTTGTGTTCGATCGGGTTGCCGTTCTCGTCGACTTCGCCGACTTCCTCGACCACCTCGTGGCAGAGGTGGCGGGTCAGCCGGCCGTCCCGGGCATACTGCTCGGAGATCGTCCGGGCCTTGGCTTCGCAGGTGTTCCAGTCATCGTAATGGCGCTTGACGACGACCTCTTGATGGCCGTCCGCCGCCACAAGCCAGATGATCAGGACGATGGATTTCATGACGATTCATATTAGCACGCACTAATACGTGGAACCCTAGCACATCCATGCTAAAGCCCGCCCAGCCACAACAGTCCGAGAACGCCCAGCCACAGCAGGACGGCCCGGTTGAGCAGCCCGACCGTGCCGGCCACGTATTCCGGCCCGGCCGCCTCGCCGTCCAGGCCGAGCGCACCCAGGCCGGCGGCGCGCACGACACCCTCGTTGTAGGGGTCGGCGACGGCGACGCGGGAACGCCAGGCCACCATGGCCTCCTCGAAGTTGCCGACGACGGCGAAGCTCAGGGCCATGAGCCTGGCCGGCAGCCAGTCGAGCAGCGACACCACCTGGGCGATGGCGGCATGGAAATCGACCTCGCCGCGCCAGCGTTCGGCCAGCAACCGGGTCAGGGCATAGGCCGCGGCGCCGAACGGACCGAGCAGGATGAACCAGAGCAACACCCCGAACAGGCGCTCCAGGGCAAGTTGGAACAAGCGCCCGATGGCGGCATGCGCCACATCTTCCGGCTCCGGCCCGGCCTCGCCGCCCAGCGCCGCCAGCTTGTCGCGCGCCCGGCCCGGGTCGCCGCTCATCAAGGCGTCGGTCACGGCCCGCGCCTGGTCGAACGGCTGCCGGAAACCCAGGCAGCGATAGAGCACCAGGGCCGACCAGGCCAGACCGAGCGGCCAGAACAGCTCGGCCAGCCAGCCGCCGACCAGGCCGACCGCCAGGGCGGGCGCCAGCGCCGCCAGCGCCCAGGCGAGCAGGCCATGGCCGCGGGTGCCGGCGTTGACGCGCGGGTACAACCAGTCGGCATACGACCCGTACAGGCGCTCCAACTGGCTGGGCCGGAACAGGGGTGCCACCTGCTCCCAGGCCAGGGCCAGCAAGGCGCCCCATAGGGTCATTCCGGCATCTCCACGGTCAAGGTGCCCATGGCCAGGACGCTGTTGGCCGGCTCGTAGATCTCCACGGTAGGCATCCGGATGCCCTGGCCGCGACCTTGCAGATAGCCATCCAGGGCCTGATAGGCCTTGCTGGGCGCCATCAGCACGGCAGAACGGACGCGGGCGACCAGGACCGACCGGGCCGGAATGCGGTCGAGCAGGACCGGATCGCGGACCTTGCTGCCCTCCGGCACCAGATAGCCGACCCGGGCACGTCGCTCGCCCACCTTGACCATATCCGGGTTGGAATACAGCACCGTGATGGCATGGCCGGGCTGGATGTGCTCGGCAAGCAGGGCCTTTTCCACCTTGGCCTGCTGGTCGGGCAGCTTGGCGTAATCGCCGACATGCTCGACATAGGCGTAGGTGTACGGGCCGCGCATCTGTCCGGGGGAGATCTCGACCCGGTTGAAGCCGCCCCACCAGGCATACACGGCCAGCAGTGGCAACACGAAGGCGACCAGGAAGGGGATGAAGCGCTTGAAACTCACTCGGGGCTCCGAATACTAGTATGTCCGGATACTACCTCATGAAAAACCGGACCCTATAATGCCGCCAGGAGATGAGGAGCATGACATGAAACGATTACTATCGATCGGCGCCCTGCTGTTGGCCCAATTCGCAAGCGCCGCCGGACTGGCCTATCCGCCCGTCTCGGTCAAGGTCGAGGCGGTCCGGCTGTCCGAGCATGCCTATTACGTGCCCGGCCTGGCCGGGGCCGCCTCGGCGGAGAACGAGGGCTTCATGTCCAACGCCGGTTTCGTGGTCACCCCGGAGGGCGTGGTGGTGATCGACAGCCTGGGCTCGCCCTCGCTGGCCGAGGCGATGCTGAAACAGATCCGCGCGGTCACCGCCGCCCCCATCCGCTATGCCCTGGTCACCCACTACCATGCCGACCACTACTACGGCCTCCAGGTGTTCAAGGATGCCGGGGCGGAGATCTGGGCGCACGAGGCCGCCCACGGGGTAATCGGTTCCGACCCGGCACGGCTGCGCTTCGAGCAGCGCAAGGAAGTGCTGGCGCCCTGGATCGCCGACGCCAGCCAGCGCTTCTACGAACCCGACCGCTGGCTGGCCGGCGACACCGACTTCCAGCTCGGCGGCGTGCATTTCCGGATCCGCTACGTCGGCCCCGCCCACTCGCCCGAGGACCTGGTCGTGTATGTCCAGGAAGACGGCGTCCTCTATGCCGGCGACCTGGTGTTCAAGAGCCGCGTACCCTTCGTCGGCGACGCCGATTCCAGGGCCTGGCTGGTGGCGCTCGACAAGCTGATCGCCTTCGCACCCAAGGTCATGGTACCCGGCCATGGCGGCGCCTCCGACACGCCGATGGCCGACCTGACCCTGACCCGCGACTACCTGAACTTCCTGCGCGCCGAGATGGGCAAGGCCGTGGCCGACCTGACTCCCTTCGAGGAGGTCTACGAGAAGACCGACTGGTCGCGCTACGAGCATATGCCGGCCTTTCCCGAGGCCAACCGGCGCAATGCCTACAACACCTACCTGCTGATGGAAAAGGAATCCTTGGCGAAGTAATTCGCCGAGGATTCCTTTCAGTGCAGGCTGACATCGCCGCAGATGTCAAGGAAGCACAGATTAATTCGATTTCGTCGTTCCCGCGCAGGCGGGAACCCAGTTAAATCAAGGCACTGGATACCCGCTTTCGCGGGTATGACGAACAAATCAGCGTTTCCTTAAGCGCGCGGCCGCTACGAAAAGGAAGTCCTGGCGAAGCGACCCGGCCAGGCCCCGGCGTGGCGACGGATGGCGTAGCCGGTTAAAGCTTGGCGGCTGGATGTCGCTATTGTCGATATCGGACAGCCAGGAAAGGAACGGGATTGCCTCCGTCCCCGTGCCACCGCCAGGGCCCCATCACCGGTAGCTTGCCATGGCCATCAAGCCGCGCCTGAGCATCACCGCGCTGCTTCTGCTCGGCTATGCCGTCCTGCTGGCCGCCGTACTCGGCCTCGGTTGGTTCGCCACTGGCAAGATGAGGCAGTTGCAGACGATCACCGAGGATCTGTACAGCCACCCCTTCGCGGTCAGCAATGCCGCCACCGAGCTGAAGGCCTCCCTGTTCGACCTGCGCCTCCACATATTGGAAGAAGTTTTCCTGCGCCGAGGCGACGGTAACCGAGCCGAACTTGCCAGGCATATTGCCGAGCAGTCCAAACTGGCCCGAAGGAACCTGGCGATCATCAAGGCCAATTTCCTGGGCGACATGGCCCAGGTTAGCCGGCTCGAAGCCGATCTCGACCGCTGGGACGGGGTCCGCGGCGAGATATTCGCCGCTGCCCACGCGGGGGATTACGACCGGGCCCGCGACCTGGCCCTGGGCATCGGCACGCAAACCTTCGACGAATTGACGGAGCCTGTCGAATACATCCTTTCCTTCGCCCGCAACAAGGGCCGCGACTACGCCAGACAGGCCAGCGAGCGGTCCGACGAGATCGTTTCCCGGACCGGAACCCTGATCGCCGTCATGGTCTTCATCATCCTGACCACCGCCGTGGCGGTTTTCCTCCGCGTCCGCTACCTCCAGCGCGAACTGCAGCGTCAGGCCACCCTGGACTTCCTCACCGGCATCCCCAATCGCCGTCATTTCATGGTCCAGGCCGAGCGCGAACTACATCTCGGCCGGCGCCACGCCAGCCCGTTTTCCCTTGTCGTTTCGGACCTGGACCATTTCAAGTCCATCAACGATCGCCATGGCCACCCGGCCGGCGACCAGGTCCTCAAGCATTTCTGCGCCGTAGGCCGGCAAGCCCTGCGCAAATCCGACATCCTTGGACGCATCGGTGGCGAGGAGTTCGCCATACTCCTGCCCAATACCGGGCTGACCGAGGCCCTTGTCGTCGCCGAACGCGTGCGCAAGGCGGTCGCCGAGACCGGACTCGACCTAGGCAATGGCACCACCCTGCACATCACCGGCTCCTTCGGCTTGACCGCCCATGGCGATGGCGACCGCGACCTGGACGACCTGCTCAGGCGCGCCGATGCCGCCCTCTACGAAGCCAAGGAAAGCGGCCGCAACCGCGTCTGCACACAGAAAGCCTGAGCTCCAACGGGAACTGGCAAGCCTCCGATAGCCGGTGTATATTAGATTTACCTAATATACAGGAGTCCCCCATGAGCACCGACGACAAGCAAGCCCTCGCCCAACAGGCCTACGACAAGGCCCTGAAGTACGAGTTGGACTACGGCTGCTGTCCGCAATGCGTGCTAGCGGCGGTACAGGAAACGGTCGGCGTCATCGACGACAGCGTGATCAAGGCCAGCCATGGCCTCTCGGGCGGCGGCGGCCTGTCCGGCAAGGGTGCCTGCGGCGCCCTCACCGGCGGCCTGGTCGCCCTCTCGGCCAAGCGCGGCCGCGACCGCGACAAGCTCGACAAGGGCCGCTTCATCAACAACTTCAAGAAGGGCGAGGAACTGGTCGAGCGCTTCAAGGCCGAATTCGGCGGCGTCACCTGCGAGGAATTGCAACAACAGTTCACCGGCCGCACCTACGACATGTGGCAGGCCGACCAGTACCAGGCCTTCAACGACGCGCGCGGCCACAAGTGCGCCATCGCCACCGCAACCGTGACCAAGTGGGTCGTGGAGATGCTGTAGGCAGGGCTCCCCCACCCCAGCCCCCGCGCGCGGGAGGGTGCGAGGCAGCGCGGTGGGGGACACGCCAATCGGGAATCCCCAGGCATAATCACCTCTCCCAGGACTACCGGCTGACTCCATGACCAAGCACATAGGCATCCTCACCTCCGGCGGCGACAGCCCCGGCCTCAACGCCGCCATCCGGGGAGTCGGCAAGGCCGCACTGGACCTCAAGATGCATATCGTCGGCTTCCGCGACGGTTTCCGCGGCCTGATGGAGAACCGCACCGTCGAGCTGGAGGGCGGCCAACTGTCCGGCATCCTCACCGTGGGCGGCACCATACTCGGCACCAGCCGTGAGAAGCCGCACAAGATGACGGTCGACGGCAAGCTGCGCGACATGACCGACACCATCGTCGCCAATTACAAGGCCAACCGCCTCGACTGCCTGGTCTGCCTGGGCGGCGGCGGCACCCAGAAGAACGCCCTGCGCCTGAAACAGGCCGGCCTCAACGTGGTCACCCTGCCCAAGACCATCGACAACGACGTCGCCCTGACCGACACCACCTTCGGCTTCGACACCGCCCTGGGCATCGCCACCGAGGCCATCGACCGCCTGCACAGCACGGCCCACAGTCACCACCGCATCATCGTGGTCGAGATCATGGGCCACCGCGCCGGCTGGCTGGCCCTGGGCGCCGGCATCGCCGGCGGCGCCGACGTGATCCTAATCCCCGAGATCCCCTACGACGTCGAGAGCGTCGCCACCGCGATCAAGAAGCGCAAGCGCGGCGGTAAGCCGTTCTCCATCGTCGCCGTGGCCGAGGGCGCCCTGGGCATCGAGGAGCACCAGGCCATGCAGGCGGCGCGCAAGGCCAGGAAGGGCAAGGACGCCGACGCGGCCGAGATCGTCTACGCCGACCGCACCATCAAGCTGGCCGAGCGCCTCCAGGCCCTGACCGACCTGGAGGCGCGGGTCACCATCCTGGGCCACCTGCAACGGGGCGGCACGCCCTCGGCGGCCGACCGCATCCTGGCTACTCGCCTGGGCACCGCCGCCGCCGACCTGATCCACACCCACCAGTACGGCGTCATGGTCGCGGCGCGCGGCGAGGCCACCGCCCCGGTGGCCCTGGAAGACGTCGCCGGCCAGGTCAAGACCGTGCCGGTCGAACACCCCTGGGTGGAAAGCGCGCGCCGGGTGGGGACCAACTTCGGCGACTAGCCAGGTAGCGGGTTTGACCGCTGGAGTCACCTAGCCGCCTTGGCGGCAGCCATAGCGCGGACGCCCTGGCGGCCAGCCTGGGAACGATCCGGAGCAATCGTGAGTCCGTCATGGGAAACCGGATTTCCCGGATAATGGTCCGACGACCAATTGAGTTGGATATCCCACATGGCTCATGACATCAGCCTGATCACCACCATCGCCGCCGCCTTCGGCCTGGCGCTGGCGTTCGGCTTGCTGGCCTCGCGCCTGAAGATTCCGCCCCTGGTCGGCTACCTGCTGGCCGGCGTGGCGATCGGTCCGGCCACGCCCGGCTTCGTCGCCGACGTCCATCTCGCCGGCCAGCTGGCCGAGATCGGCGTGATGCTGCTGATGTTCGGGGTTGGCCTGCACTTCTCCCTCGACGACCTGCTGGCGGTCCGCCGCATCGCCGTGCCCGGCGCCATCGTGCAGATCGCCGCGGCCACGGCGCTGGCCATGGCAGTCACCACCTACTGGGGCTGGAATCTCGGCGCCGCCCTGGTGTTCGGCCTGTCGCTCTCGGTGGCCAGCACCGTGGTCCTGCTGCGCGCCCTGGAAAGCAGGGGCCTGCTCGACTCCATGAACGGACGCATCGCGGTCGGCTGGCTGGTGGTCGAGGACCTGGTCACCGTGCTGGTCCTGGTGCTGCTGCCGCCGCTCG
>JAAXVP010000290.1 GCA_013335435.1 Thiobacillus sp.
CTGCAACAACAGGCCGGATATAAGACTGCATCCTTACCTCAATGCCACCAGCTAAAAATCACTTGATCTCCGGGTGGCGTCCATATAAGCGGTTCCCTAGCGAAGAAGACTTCATTCCGGCCGCACCATGGCAGCACCGGTTTGAATTCGCCGCTCCCGCACAGGCGGGAACGACGAATACAGGCCTCGCCTCAGTGCTTGATCACAGCCGGGGGGTCGTCGCTCTTCGCGGCCGGGGCGGCGGCGCTTTCCGGCTCCTCGGCGAGCGGCTCGGGCTTGCGTTCCAGGGCGAACTCGAGAACCTGCTCGATCCACTTCACCGGCTGGATGTCGAGCTTGTTCTTGATGTTGTCCGGAATCTCGACCAAATCCTTGACGTTGTCCTGCGGGATCAGCACCTGCTTGATGCCGCCGCGGTGGGCCGCCAGGAGCTTCTCCTTGAGGCCGCCGATGGGCAGGACCTCGCCGCGCAGGGTGATCTCGCCGGTCATGGCGACGTCACAGCGCACCGGGATGCCGGCCAGCACCGACACCATGGCCGTGGTCAGGGCGGCGCCGGCGGACGGGCCGTCCTTGGGCGTGGCGCCCTCGGGCAGGTGGATGTGCATGTCGTGCTTCTCGAACTTGTCGGCGGTGATGCCGAGCGAGGCGGCGCGGCTGCGCACCACGGTGCGGGCGGCTTCGATGGATTCCTTCATCACGTCGCCGAGCTGGCCGGTGCGGATGATGCCGCCCTTGCCCGGCATCACCGTCGCCTCGATGGTCAGCAGCTCGCCGCCGACCTCGGTCCAGGCCAGGCCGGTGACCTGGCCGACCTGGTTGTTCTTCTCGGCCATGCCGTAGCTGTAGCGGCGCACGCCCAGGTACTTGTCGAGGTTCTTCGGGGTGACGTTGATCTTGCCCTTGGCCTTCTTGAGGGTGTGGGCGGTCACCGCCTTGCGGCAGATCTTGGCGATCTCGCGTTCCAGGCTGCGCACGCCGGCCTCGCGGGTGTAGTAGCGCACGATGTCGCGCAGGGCGGCCTCGTTGACCAGCAGCTCGGTCTCGGCCAGGCCGTTGTTCTTCATCTGCTTGGGCAGCAGGTAGCGGATGGCGATGTTGACCTTCTCGTCCTCGGTGTAGCCGGCCAGGCGGATCACTTCCATGCGGTCGAGCAGCGGGCCGGGGATGTTGAGGTTGTTGGCGGTGGCCACGAACATCACGTCGGAGAGGTCGAACTCGACCTCGACGTAGTGGTCCTGGAAGGTGTGGTTCTGCTCCGGGTCGAGCACTTCCAGCAGGGCCGACGACGGATCGCCACGGAAGTCCTGGCCCAGCTTGTCCACTTCGTCGAGCAGGAACATCGGGTTGCGCACGCCGACCTTGGTCATGCTCTGCAGGATCTTGCCCGGCAGGGAGCCGATGTAGGTGCGCCGGTGGCCGCGGATCTCGGCCTCGTCGCGCACGCCGCCCAGGGCCATGCGCACGTACTTGCGGTTGGTGGCGCGGGCGATGGACTGGCCGAGCGAGGTCTTGCCGACGCCGGGCGGTCCGACCAGGCACAGGATGGGTGCCTTCAGCTTGTCGACGCGCTGCTGCACGGCGAGGTATTCGACGATGCGTTCCTTGACCTTTTCGAGGCCGTAATGGTCCTGGTCGAGGATTTCCTCGGCCTTGGCCAGGTCCTTGCTGACCTTGGTCTTCTTCTTCCAGGGCAGGCCGACCAGGGTGTCGATGAAGGTGCGCACCACGGTGGCCTCGGCCGACATGGGCGACATCATGCGCAGCTTCTTTAGCTCGGCCTCGGCCTTCTTGACCGCTTCCTTGGACATGTGGGCGAGCTTGATCTTCTTTTCCAGCTCGTCCAGCTCGGCGCCTTCCTCGATCTCGCCCAGTTCCTTCTGGATCGCCTTGACCTGCTCGTTCAGGTAGTACTCGCGCTGGCTCTTCTCCATCTGGCGCTTGACCCGGCCACGGATGCGCTTCTCGACCTGGAGGATGTCGATCTCGGTCTCCATGAAGCCCATCAGGTGGTCCAGGCGGCCCTTGAGGTCGAAGATTTCCAGGATGGCCTGCTTCTGCTCCAGCTTGAGCGGCAGGTGGGCGGCGATGGTGTCGGCCATGCGGCCGGCGTCGTCGATGCCGGCCAGGGAGGCCAGGATCTCGGGCGGGATCTTCTTGTTCAGCTTGACGTAGTTGTCGAACTGGGCGATCAGGGCGCGCCGCATCGCCTCGACCTCGCTGCCGATGTCGAGGTTTTCCTCGATCGGGTCGGCGCGGCCGCTGAAGTGGGTCTGCTCGTCGATGAACTCGGTCACCTGGACGCGCTGGGTGCCTTCCACCAGCACCTTGACGGTGCCGTCCGGCAGCTTGAGCATCTGCAGGATGGTGGCGACGGTGCCGACGGTGTAGAGATCGTCGAACTCGGGCTCATCCTTGGCGGCGGACTTCTGCGCCGCCAGCAGGATGTGCTTGCCCGACTCCATGGCGTTTTCCAGGGCCTTGATGGACTTCGGCCGCCCCACGAAGAGCGGGATGACCATGTGGGGGAACACCACGACGTCGCGCAGGGGCAGCAGCGGCAGGGTGACGGAAGAAGTGAAATGGACGTTTGCGCTCATGGATCTCGCTCGTTTAACAACCTGTTAGCGATTTCGCCATCCCAGCGCAGGCGGGGATCCAGTCACTTTCTCCGGGCCCCCGCCTGCGCGGGAACGACAAAACCAATCGATGTTCGCTAGATGAAGCCGCCGGGCCGAAGTTCAACCCGGCGCGGGAAAATATCAGGCTTGCGCCGACTGCTTGGCCGCCTGGTCGGAATAGATCAGCAGCGGCTTGCCTTCGCCGCTGATGGCCTTCTCGTCCAGGACCACCTTGACGACATCCTTCATGCCCGGCAGTTCGAACATGATGTCGAGCAGGGCATGCTCGATGATCGAACGCAGGCCACGCGCGCCGGTCTTGCGCTTCAAGCCGGCGCGGGCAATGGCCAGCAGGGCATCCTCGCGGAATTCCAGGTCGGCGCCTTCCATCTTGAACAGCTTCTGGAACTGCTTGACCAGGGCGTTCTTGGGCTCGGTCAGGATCTGCACCAGGGCCTTCTCGTCCAGTTCCTCCAGGGTCGCGATGACCGGCAGGCGGCCGACGAACTCGGGGATCAGGCCGAACTTGATCAGGTCCTCCGGCTCGACCATCTTGAACACCTCGCCGATGTCCTTGCGGTTGTCCTTGCTCTTCACCTCGGCGCCGAAACCGATGCCCGACTTCTCGGTGCGGTTGCGGATCACCCGGTCGAGGCCGCTGAAGGCGCCGCCGACGATGAACAGGATGTTGGTGGTGTCGATCTGGATGTATTCCTGGTTCGGATGCTTGCGGCCACCCTGCGGCGGGATCGAGGCGGTGGTGCCCTCGATCAGCTTGAGCAGGGCCTGCTGCACGCCCTCGCCCGAGACGTCGCGGGTGATCGAGGGGTTGTCCGACTTGCGCGAGATCTTGTCGATCTCGTCGATGTAGACGATGCCGTTCTTGGCCTTCTCGACGTCGTAGTCACACTTCTGCAGCAGCTTCTGGATGATGTTCTCGACGTCCTCGCCGACATAGCCGGCCTCGGTCAGCGTGGTCGCGTCCGAGATCACGAAGGGCACGTTGAGCAGGCGGGCCAGGGTCTGCGCCAGCAGGGTCTTGCCGGAGCCGGTCGGGCCGATCAGCAGGATGTTGGACTTGGCCAGTTCGACGTCGTCTTCCTTGCCCAGGCTGGGGTTGCGCAACCGCTTGTAGTGGTTGTACACCGCCACGGCCAGGGCGCGCTTGGCCACTGGCTGGCCGATCACGTACTGGTCCAGGGTGTCGCGGATTTCCTGCGGCAACGGCAGGCGGTCGGACTCGTCCTTGCCGGCACCGGCGTTCTGCACTTCCTCGCGGATGATGTCGTTGCACAGTTCCACGCACTCGTCGCAGATGAACACCGAGGGGCCGGCAATCAGCTTGCGCACTTCGTGTTGGCTCTTGCCGCAGAAGGAGCAGTAGAGGAGTTTTTCGCTATCTTGCTTGTCAGCCATGTCGCCGTTCCAAATACCCGAATATTTCAGTCAAGTTTACGCCGCATCGGCACGATTGGCCAGCACTTTGTCGACCAGGCCGTAGTTGACCGAGTCGTCCGCACTGAGGAAGTAATCGCGGTCGGTGTCGCGCTCGATCACTTCGAGGGGCTGGCCGGTGTGCTTGGCCAGCATGTCGTTGAGGCGGGCGCGCAGGAAGAGGATCTCTTTGGCGTGGATCTCGATATCCGAGGCCTGGCCCTGAAAGCCGCCCAGGGGCTGGTGGATCATCACCCGCGAGTTGGGCAGGCAGTAACGCTTGCCCTTGGCGCCGGCGGCAAGCAGGAAGGCGCCCATGCTGGCGGCCTGGCCGATGCACAGGGTCGACACGTCCGGCTTGATAAACTGCATGGTGT
>JAAXVP010000291.1 GCA_013335435.1 Thiobacillus sp.
GGGAATCCAGCCCGAAAAAACTCGATTCCCGCCTGCGCGGGAATGACAAGACCGTTCGGGGCCTCGGCATGGACCGCATGCAGCGCATCTTCAAGCTGCATCAGATCCTCGCCGGCCGCCGCTACCCGATCCCGCGCGCCCAACTGGAAACCGAGCTGGAATGCTCGCGCGCCACCCTCACGCGCATCCTCGACGAGATGCGCACCTTCTTCGACGCCCCCATCGAATTCGACAAAGAGGCCGGTGGCTACAAATACAGCCGCGACGCCTTCGAGCTGCCCGGCCTCTGGTTCACCCCCTCCGAACTGCTGGCCTTGAGCGCGGCCCAGAAACTGCTGGCCGAGGCCCAGCCCGGCCTGCTCGACGGCCAACTGGCGCCCCTGAAGGCCCGCATCGACAAGCTGCTCGGCCAGGCCCACCTGGGCGACGGCGAACTCGCCCGGCGTCTGCGCATCCTGCGCATGGCCGCACGCCAGCCCGACACCCGCGTGTTCCAGGCCGTGGCCGGCGCCACCGCCCAGCGCCAGCGCCTGGACATCGACTACCACGGCCGCGAACGCGACGAAACAAGCCGGCGCGAGGTCTCGCCGCAACGCCTGGTCCACTACCGCGACAACTGGTACCTGGACGCCTGGTGCCATGTCCGCGACGGCCTGCGCAGCTTCGCCCTCGACCGCATCCAGGCTGCCCGCATTCTCGAACAGCCGGCGCGCGACCTCGACGAAGCCGAACTCGACACCCACTACACCGCCACCTACGGCATCTTCGCCGGCCCCGCCAAGGACCGCGCCGTGCTGAGATTCACCGCCGGACGGGCGCGCTGGATCGCCGACGAGACCTGGCACCCGGACCAGGCCGACCGCTGGCTGGCCGACGGCCGCTTCGAACGCGAACTGCCCTACGCCGACCCGCGTGAACTGATCCTCGACATCCTGAAATACGGCCCCGACGTGGAAGTCGTCGGACCGGCCGAACTACGCGCGGAAATCGGCCGCCGCCTGAAAGCCGCCGCCGCGCAATACAAATAGCGCCCCGCCGCGTCATTCCCGCGCAGGCGAAAATCCAGCCAGATAAAAAGCCAGGCTCAACTTTCAAGCACGGCCCCGAGTAAAAAGGATTCCACACTCGCCACTCGCCCTCCCCCTTCGAGGGGGGAGGGGTCGGGGGAGAGGGTGGTATTCGATACCCGGAGCCCAACATGACCCGACGCGATTTTCTGAAGACCCTGGCCCGCCTGGCCGGCCTGATCGCCCTGCCCATGGCCGCCCAGGCCGAAGCCCCGAGCCGGCTGATCCAGCAATGCCCGCTGGCCGGCTTCCAGTATCACGACGGCGAGGAACTCTGGACCTACCTCACCGTCGGCGACAACCTGGAACTCGTGCGCGAGCCCGGCAACCCCTACGACGCCAACGCCATCCGCATCGACTGGCTGGGCAGAAAACTGGGCTACGTGCCGCGCGCCGAAAACCAGGCCGCCGCCCGGCTGCTCGATCAGGGCAGACGACTGGAGGCCCGCATCGGCGGTTTGAGGAAGAGCGGCAATCCCTGGCAAAGGGTGTCGGTTGAGGTTTGGTCGGTGGGGTGAGAGACTAGAAAAAACAGGGAGAAAAAATGGACGATGGACATCAACCTATCGCTCATGCCGCCAGGAATGGCGATGGTGGCTGGCGCGCCCCCCATGACCTGGCGGAACACCTGATCGGTGTCGCCATCCTGGCCGCCAGGTTCGCCGAAAGATTCGGCTCCGAATGGGCGCGACGCGCGGGCCTCTGGCACGACCTCGGCAAGTTCCGCGCGCGTTTCCAGAAATACATCCGCCTCGCCAGCGGCTTCGAAGCCGATGCCCATATCAAGGGCGAGGCAGGAAGGGCGCCCCACTCCACGGCTGGCGCCATGCTGGCCAGTGATCGATTTGGCAAGGAGGGCCGCGTCCTCGCCTACCTGATCGCCGGCCACCATGCCGGCCTGGACGACTGGCACGGCGGCCTGGCCACGCGATTGGACGAACAGGCCAGCAAGGACGAACTCGCGGAGGCCATGGCCGCCCATCCCCCGGTCCACATTCTCGATCCCGGCCCATTCGTTCCGAACCTGAAGTCCATACCCGGCGGCGGCAAAGGCTTCGCGCTCTGGGTCCGGATGCTGTTCTCCTGTCTGGTCGATGCCGACTTTCTCGACACCGAGCGCTACATGGACCCGGACAAGTTCGAGCGGCGCGGCCGCTGGCCCACACTCAAGGAACTGATGCCGCAGTTCGACCGCTTCATGGCCGATCTCTCGGCCAAGGCGGACGCCACCGACGTCAACCTGCTGCGCGCCGCCATACTCGGCCAGTGCCAGGCCAAGGCGCGGGAAGCACCCGGTCTGTTCTCGCTGACCGTGCCGACCGGGGGCGGCAAGACCCTGTCCAGCCTCGCCTTCGCCCTGGAACACGCCGCGAAATACGACAAGCGGCGCATCATCTACGTCATCCCCTACACCAGCATCATCGAACAGACCGCCGACATCTTCCGGGCCATCTTCGGCGACGCGGTCATCGAGCACCACAGCAACGCCGAGGCCGACCCCGGCCAGGAAAGCAACCAGAGTCGCCTGGCCTGCGAAAACTGGGACGCCCCCATCGTCGTCACCACCAACGTCCAGTTCTTCGAATCGTTGTTCGCAGCAAAGACCTCGCGCTGCCGCAAGCTGCACAACATCGTCGACAGCGTCGTGGTGCTCGACGAGGCGCAACTGTTGCCGCCGGAATTCCTGCAACCCATCCTGGACGCGCTCAACCTGCTCACGGCGCATTACGGCGTCACTGTGGTGCTCTCCACCGCCACCCAGCCGGCCCTGTCCACGCGGGCATACTTCGACCCCAAACAAAACCTGCGCGGCCTTGAAAACGTGCGCGAAATCGTCGACGACCCGGACGAACTCTACCGCCGACTGGAGCGCGTCACCGTACGGCTTCCCGCCGACTGGCACCAGCCGACCGACTGGGACACCCTGGCGCGGGAACTGACCCGGTACGACTCCGCGCTCGCCATCGTCAATCGCCGGCAAGATGCCCGTGAACTCTGGCGGCGCATGCCGGCCGATACCCTGCACCTGTCCGCCCTGATGTGCGGTGCCCACCGTTCCCAAGTCATCCGCGACATCAAGTCCCGCCTGAAGGCCGGCATCCCGACCCGCGTCGTCAGTACCCAACTGGTCGAGGCCGGGGTGGATGTCGATTTCCCGGTCGTCTACCGGGCACTGGCCGGCCTGGATTCCATCGCCCAGGCGGCCGGGCGCTGCAACCGCGAAGGTCGACTGGAGCGTGGCGAGGTCATGGTCTTCATCGCCCCCAAGCCCGCGCCGCCGGGGCTATTGCGCAAGGGCGAGGATGCCTGCCGCGATGTGCTGCACGGCCTGCCGGGAAACCCGCTGGAACGCGGCCTGTTCGCCCGCTATTTCGAGCGCCTGTATCGCGCCTGCGACCTCGACGAGCACGGCATTGCGGACCTGCTCAAGGTTGACGGATACACGCTAGCCGTCAATTTCCGCACCGCGGCCGAACGGTTCCGGCTGATCCGCGACGAGGACAGCGTCCCGGTCATCGTCCTTTACCAAGGCGCGGATAGCGAAGTCGAAAAGTGGCTCAACACCCTGCGCAAGGAAGGCCCGCAACGCTGGCTGATGCGCAAGCTTCAGCGCTACACGGTGAGCATTCATCGCCAGGATGCCATGAGGCTGCTTGGCCAGGGCGACATCGAGGAAGCGATCCCGGGGCTCTACGTGCAAATCAGCGACTGGCTCTATCACCCCGATCTCGGCTTCAACCCGGACGGCACGCCGCCCACACCCACAAGCACCATCGTGTAAGGGAGAACGATGAAAACGAGCACAGCAAGTTTCGCCAAAACCTATTGCCTTGAACTCACCGGCCCCTGGGCCTGCTTCACCCGGCCGGAGATGAAGGTCGAGCGGGTCAGCTACGACGTGATGACCCCGTCCGCCGCCCGCGCCTGCTTCGAGGCCATCCTGTGGAAACCGGCCATCCGCTGGCATGTCCGCAAGATCGAGGTGCTGAAGCCGATCCGCTGGATCAACCTGCGCCGCAACGAGGTGGCCTCGGTGGTATCCACCCGCAACGTCGAAACGGCGATGAAGAACGGCACCGGCGACCTCGGCCTGTACGTCGAGGACGACCGCCAGCAGCGCGCCGGCCTGTTCCTGCGCGACGTGGCCTACCGCGTCCATGCCGACATGGAATTTCTGCGAGAGCGCGACCCCGACGCCTCGCCCATGAAATACCAGGAGATGTTCGAACGCCGTGCCGGCAAGGGGCAATGCGTCAACCAGCCCTACCTGGGCTGCCGCGAGTTCGCCGCCGCCTTCCGACTGGTCGCCGACCCCGCTGGCGAGCCGCCGG
>JAAXVP010000028.1 GCA_013335435.1 Thiobacillus sp.
GCAAGATCGTTCCCCCGAAACGCCAGATCATCAAGGACATCTCCCTGTCCTTCTTCCCCGGCGCCAAGATCGGCCTCCTGGGCCTGAACGGCTCCGGCAAGTCCACCGTGCTCAAGATCATGGCCGGCGTGGACAAGGAATACGACGGCGAGGTCCAGCGCCTGGCCGGCATCTCCATCGGCTCCCTGCCCCAGGACCCCGACCTCGACCCGGCCAAGACCGTGCGCGACGAGGTCGAGGCCGGCATGGGCGAGGTGATGCAGGCACAGCAGAAGCTGGAGGAGATCTACGCCGCCTACGCCGAGCCGGATGCCGACTTCGACAAACTGGCCGAGGAACAGGCCCGCCTGGAGGCCATCATCGCCGCGACCGGCTCCGACACCTCGACCCAGATGGAGATCGCCGCCGACGCCCTGCGACTGCCGCCCTGGGACGCCGTCATCGGCAACCTGTCCGGCGGCGAGAAGCGCCGCGTTGCCCTGTGCAAGCTGCTGCTGTCCAAGCCCGACATGCTGCTGCTCGACGAGCCGACCAACCACCTCGACGCCGAATCGGTGGAATGGCTGGAACAGTTCCTCACCCGCTTCCCCGGCACCGTGGTCGCCGTCACCCACGACCGCTACTTCCTCGACAACGCCGCCGAATGGATCCTGGAACTGGACCGCGGCCACGGCATCCCCTGGAAGGGCAACTACTCCGAGTGGCTGGAACAGAAGGAGGCCCGCCTGGAGCAGGAGAACAAGCAGATCGACGCCCACATGAAGGCGATGAAGCAGGAACTGGAATGGGTGCGCCAGAACCCCAAGGCGCGCCAGGCCAAGTCCAAGGCCCGTCTGGCCCGGTTCGAGGAAATGAACAGCGTCGAATACCAGAAGCGCAACGAGACCCAGGAAATCTTCATCCCGCCCGGCGAGCGCCTGGGCGACAAGGTGATCGAGTTCGACGGCGTGTCGAAATCCTTCGGCGACCGCCTGCTGATCGACAACCTCAGTTTCAAGGTTCCGCCGGGCGCCATCGTCGGCATCATCGGCCCCAACGGCGCCGGTAAATCCACCCTGTTCAGGATGCTGCAAGGCCGCGAGCAGCCCGACAGCGGCAGCATCGACATCGGCAGCACCGTCAAGATCGCCTCGGTCGACCAGTCGCGCGAAGGCCTGCCCGACGACAAGACCGTGTTCGACGCGGTCGCCGACGGCGCCGACATCCTCACCGTCGGCCGCTTCGAGATGCCCAGCCGGGCCTATCTGGGCCGCTTCAACTTCAAGGGCGGCGACCAGGGCAAGATCGTCGGCAACCTGTCCGGCGGCGAGCGCGGGCGGCTGCACCTGGCCAAGACCCTGATCCAGGGCGGCAACGTGCTCCTGCTCGACGAACCGTCCAACGACCTGGACGTGGAAACCCTGCGCGCCCTGGAAGATGCGTTGCTGGAGTTCGCCGGCTGCGTCCTGGTGATCTCCCACGACCGCTGGTTCCTGGACCGCATCGCCACCCATATCCTGGCTTGCGAAGGCGATTCCCACTGGGAATTCTTCGCCGGCAACTACCAGGAATACGAGGCCGACAAGAAGCGCCGCCTGGGCGAGGAAGGGGCCAAGCCGAAGCGGATTCGGTACAAGCCGATCAGCCGCTGAGCGATCGATCCGCCCCGATGGGGCGGATGTCCGTTTTCGCCCTCTCGGGGCTGAGAAAACCGAGCCATAGGCGTACAATGCCAGCCACCCTTCCGGCCCCATGTTCGACCATGCCGGGACGGTAAAAAAGAACAAGAACGACACCCGATAGCGGGCACGCCACGCCATGAAGGCCGACATCGCCGGCACCCTTCTGGAACAGGCCAACTAATAATTTCCCTCAGAATTGGATGACTTGACCGGCAACGATTTCGCCTCGGCCGCCGGAACAACTTTTTCGAGAACCTATTACGCCCTGAAACCGATGACCAGATTTTCCATTACCTCGCTCCTGGCCGTTCTGGCCCTGCAAACCCCCATTGCCCTGGCCGAATCCGACGTCGTCGACGATTGGTGCGGCTACCTCGGCAACCGCTTGCGCAGCGTTTCCACAAAGTCCTGCCAAGCTCGGAATTTCGTCGCCGCGACCGAGCGCACCCAGCAGGGCAACGCCCTGGTCATGAGCGATTTCGAGGCCACCAAGGGCAATCCCGGCCAGGCCAAGCGCATCCTTGCCATCGGCGGCATCCATGGCGACGAACTCACCTCCATCTCGGTCGTGTTCCGTTGGCTGGACTGGCTCAAGCAATCCGATGCGGCGGTCTACAAATGGCGCGTGATCCCGGTGGCCAATCCGGACGGCTTGAAGGCCAAGCCGTCCACCCGCGTCAACGCCAACGGCATCGACCTCAACCGCAATTTCCAGACCCCGGATTGGGACAAGGACGCCGAAGCCTATTGGATCAACCGCACCAAGCGCGACCCGCGCCGCTATCCCGGCAAGAGCGCCGGCTCCGAGGTCGAGACGCGCTGGCTGCAAGCCCAGATCGAGGAATTCAAGCCCGACCTGATCATCAGCGTGCATGCCCCCTACAACCTGCTCGACTACGACGGCCCGGTACCCCAGCCCATGCGCTTCGGCCGCCTGTCGCTCAACCGTCTGGGGGTCTACCCCGGCTCGATGGGCAATTACGCCGGCGTCTACAAGCAGATTCCGGTCATCACCATCGAGCTGCCCAATGCCACTTCCATGCCCAGCCAGCGCGACCAGCTGGCGATGTGGCAGGACATGCTCAAGTGGATGAAGCACAACATCAAGAACCTGGCCAATTGAGCCCCGCGCCGGCGACCTGGCCGGCGGGGCTGGAACCGCGATCGGTCTGGGCGCATTTCGCCAGTCTGTGCGCCATTCCGCGTCCCTCACGGCACGAGGCCGCGCTGCGCCGGCACCTGCTCGACTGGGCGCTGATGCGCGGCATCGAGGCCGAGGTCGACACGGCCGGCAACCTGATCCTGCGCAAACCGGCCAGCCCCGGTTGCGCAAACCGGCCCGGCGTGATCCTGCAAGGCCATCTGGACATGGTCTGCCAGGCCAACGCCGGCACCGCGCACGACTTCGAACGCGACCCGATCCGTCCGACTCTGCGCGACGGCTGGCTGGTGGCGGAAGCGACCACGCTGGGTGCCGACAACGGCATCGGCGTGGCGCTCGCCCTGGCGGCGCTGGAGGAACCCGGACTGGTCCATCCGGCGCTGGAAGTCCTTCTGACGGTCAACGAGGAATCCGGCATGGACGGCGCCCGCGGCCTGGCTCCGGGCACCTTGCGCGGGCGTTATCTGATCAACCTGGACACCGAGGAATGGGGCCATTTCTATCTCGGCTGCGCGGGTGGCGTCGATGTCGAGGTGCGCCATGCCCCGGCCATGGCCGACCTGCCAGCCGATCTCACGGCCTGGCGATTGGAACTGAGCGGCCTGCGCGGCGGCCATTCCGGCATCGACATCCATCTCGGGCGCGGCAATGCCATCAAGCTTCTCACCGAGGCATTGCGCGACCTGGCCGGACATTTCGAACTGAATTTGCTCGAACTGCACGGCGGCAGTGCGCGTAACGCGATCCCGCGCGAGGCTGGCGCCCTATTCGCCATGCCGGCCGGCGCCGAGGCGGAACTGGCGCAATGCCTGCAACGACGCCTGGCCGACTGGCAGCGACGCTACGCCGGGACCGAAGCCCGGCTATCGCTGGCCTGGACGCCGGTCGGGACGGCGGCGGGCCCGGCCGTAACCGGGGCCGACCGGGATCGCCTGCTCGGTTTCCTCGACCAAGCCGCCAACGGGGTAGCGCGCATGAGTGCGGCCTTTCCCGGCGTGGTGGAGACCTCGGACAACCTGGGCGTGGTGCGGCTAGGCCAAGGCGAATTCGGCGCCACCTTCAAGGTGCGTTCACTGGTCGACGGCGAGGCGACCGGCCTGGCCGAAACACTGCTTGGCCAGGCCGCCGACCATGGCCTGCAAGCTTGGCGTGACGGGGCCTATCCGGGCTGGACGCCGAATCCGGATTCCGGCCTGCTGGCCCTGTGCCAGCGTGTCTACGGCGAAGAATTCGGCCAACCGGCCAGCCTCCGGGTCATCCACGCCGGCCTGGAATGCGGCCTCCTGGCCGCCAGCCATCCGCACCTGGAGATGATTTCCTTCGGGCCTGACATCCGAGGCGCCCATGCCCCCGGTGAAGGCGTCGAACTCGCCTCGGTCGCCCGCTGCTGGCAACTGCTGAAGGCGGTATTGCGGGCACTGGCGCAGGCGTGACCCCGGCGCCCTGCACATACCAGCGGATCATCCAGGTCGCCGGCACGGTCACGATCGCCGTCGGCCGCATCTCGGCCCGCACCGGCCAGCCCATGTCGCGCCTGCCCATGCCCATGGGCTTCCGCACCATGCTGGGCGACACCATCACCATGATCGGCTCCAGCCCGCTGATCCCGTCCAACGGCCTGATCCTGACCTCCAACAAGGCCCTGCCGCCCGGGCAGCAGATGGAAGCCTGGTCGCCGTTCTCGGTTATCCCCATCGGCATCGCCTACTTCGTCCTGCCCACCCCCCAGGCCAACGCCCTGATCATGGGCCCAGCCGGCTACCGGGTAGCCGATTTCATGAAGGCGGGCGGTATCATGACGGTACTCTTCCTGACCATCCTGACGGTCATGCTCAGGCTGATCTACTGAACTATCCGGAGTACGCCACGTGACACCCTCCCTGGTCGCGGAATTCGAAGCCCGCCTGCGCGGCCTGCGCGAGGCCCTGCCAGCGGTCGCCTTCTTCGGCGGCTTCGCCTGGGACGCCCTCACCCTGGGCCGCTCGGTCGCCCCCATGGATCTCTGGCTGTTGAGCGCCTACCTGGCCGGTGCGGCGGCCATCCTCTGGCTGATGGGCCATCGCCAGGCCGAACCGGCCGAGGTAACGACGCCCGGCCCCTGGTGGCGCGAATCCGGTCCCTATTTCCTGCTGCAATTCCTGTTCGGCGGCCTGTTCTCGGCCCTGTTCATCTTCTACTTCGAGAGTTCCAGCCATTTCCTGGCCACCCTCTGGGCCCTCGGCCTGGGCGGCCTGCTGGTGGCGAACGAGTTCCTGGAAGATCGCTACCGGCGCTATACCCTGACCTGGGCGCTGTTTGGCCTGTGCGCCATGCTGCTGCTGAATTTCGTGCTGCCGCATGTGGTCGGCAGCATCTCCGCGGTCTGGTTCGTGCTCAGCACCCTGGCCGGGGCCGCAATGACCCACGCCCTGCGCCTGAAGACACCCGGCCAGCCTGGCCGCATCGGGCCGGTCTGGGGCATCGCGGCCGGTCTGCTGGTCGCCTATGCCCTGGACATCATCCCACCGGTGCCGCTGGTCAAGCGCGACATCGCCGTGGGCCATGCCCTCGCCCATGTCGGCGACAGCTACCGCCTGCAACAGGAAAAGACGCCCTGGTGGGTATTCTGGCGCCGGGTCGAGAAGGATATCCATCTCAAGCCCGGCGAGAAGCTGTATTGCGTCTCCGCCGTGTTCGCGCCGAGCGGTCTCGACACCCGGCTCTATCACCGCTGGTCGCATTACGACGAAAAGAACGGCTGGGTCGACACTTCGCGCATCGGCTTCGGACTGGCCGGCGGCCGCGCCGGCGGCTATCGCGGCTACACCTGGAAACAGAACCTGGCAGCCGGGGAATGGAAGATCGCGGTGGAGACCGAGAACGGCCACACCGTGGCCGTGTATCGCTTCGAACTGGCGGCGGAACCCCTGGCCGCCGACGCCGAGATGGTGGACAAGACCTTCTGATCAGTAGTGCGGCGGGATTTCCTCGCTCGGATCGCGGCTTTCCTGAGTATCCGATTCCTTCATGCGCCGGTGCAGAGCGGTCAATTGCAACTGCAACAGGTCGATCTGTTCCTGCTGGCGGAACACCGTCCGGTTCAGGGTGTCGATCAGATCCTCGGCAAAGCCGAGCTTGATCTCCAGTTCGGTAACCCTGTCGGCCAGATCGGTCATGCCGTTTCCTCGACGGCCGGCAGCCGCACCGCGGCCAGCATGGCGGCCCGGCTGTCCGGGGACTCCAGGCTGATGCGGCCGAGCGCGCCGGTGCGGAAATCGGTCAGGAACACCATGGCGGCCTTCTCCAGGTCGAGGCCGCCGCCCTTGCCCTTGAGGATGCAGCCGCGCCGGCGCGCCACCGCCTCGACCACGGCATGGCCGTCCAGGCCGGCCGGCTGGATGCCGTAGCGCTCGGCCAGGCGTTCCGGATAGCGGGCCAGGAGCAGGTTGGCGAGGAATTCCGCCACCTCCTCCTCGATCACCGCATTGCGACCGATGGCATGGGCCGCGGCCAGCATGTAGCCGTCGCTGTCGTGCTCGATCTTGGGCCACATCAGGCCCGGGGTGTCGGTCAGGGTGAGGCCGGGGCCGAGGTCCAGGCACTGCTGCGACTTGGTCACCGCCGGCTCGTCGCCCACCGCCGCGACCTTGCGCTTCAACAGTGCGTTCATGATGGTCGACTTGCCGACGTTGGGGATGCCCATGATCATCATCCGGAGCGGCTTGGTGTTGTCGTTGCGATGCGGTGCCAACTGCCGGCACAGGCCGGTTAGTTTCGCCACGTCGGCCGGCTTCTTGGCCGAGATGGCGACCGCCTTGACGTTCGGCTGGGTCTCGTACCAGGCCAGCCAGGCGCGGGTAGCGGCCGGGTCGGCCAGGTCGGTCTTGTTGAGCACCTTCAGGCAGGGCCGCTGCCGGTGCTTGCGCAGCTCGGCGATCATGGGATTGCCGCTCGCCTCGGGCAGGCGGGCGTCGAGCACCTCGATCACCACGTCGATGCGCGCCATGGCCTCGGCGGCGTTCTTGCGCGCCGAGGCCATGTGTCCGGGGAACCATTGGATAGGCATCGCCTACTCCGTCACGACGATGACCCGGCCCTGGCATTCGACGCGCTGGCCGGCCCGGATCTTGGCGGTCTTGCGGGCCTCGGGCTGGCCGTCCACGGTCACCTCGCCGGCCGCCACCATGGCCTTGCCGCGGCCGCCGCTGTCGGCGATACCGGCCAGCTTGAGCAGGTCGCACAATGGCACGTATTCGCCGTTCAACTTGAACTGGATGGGGTCTGGATTATTCATGGCGCGAAGGGTAACCCGGAATGGCCGCCGGCCAAAGTCCGGACGGGCTTCGCCACGATATCGAAAAAATTGCCGGCCAGGTCTACAGTCCGCGCCCGCGATGCCGATAAAAACGCAAATTATTATTACGCTTCGATGGAGAGACTCGACGTGAACTGGTTCGCACACAGCATCCGCAACAAAATGCTGGCCATCACCGGCATCGGCACCACCCTCCTGCTCGGCGCGGCCCTGCTCGGCCTCTGGCTCGCCTGGCAGGAGATCGACGGCCTCCAGGCCGCCGCCGCCCGGCAGGCCCTGTCTTCAAGCTATGTCGCCGAGTTCGCGGCGCGCTCGAAACAGGAAATCCTGTCCAGCCTCGGGCTCATGGGGGTGGCCATCCTGATCTCCTTCGTGTCCTTCCTGTGGCTGATCAACAAGGCCATCCTGGCCCCGGCCCGGCATCTGGTCGAGGACTTCGCCGAACTGGCGCGCGGCAACTTCAACCTGTCGATCCGCCACGACACCGAGGACGAGATCGGCCACATCGCCGCCACCGCCGAGCATCTGCGCCGCGAGATGGCCAAGATACTGGGCGACGTGATGCAATCCTCAAGGCAGCTCAACGAATCCTCCGGCCGCCTGTCGGACAACGCCGCGGACCTGGCGCGGACCTCCCACACCCAGCGCGACGCGGCCGCCTCGACGTCGAGCAGCGTCCAGGCGATGGCCATGGCCATCGCCACGGTGGCCGACAATGCCGCGAACGTGCGCCAGCTCACCGAACAGAGCCTGGGCCACAGCCATTCCGGCAACATCAAGCTGTCCGAGCTGATCGGCGAGATCAGCTCGGTCGAAGATTCGGTGGCGGCGATCAGCCAGTCGGTGACCGAGTTCATCCGCAGCACCGAGGCGATCACCGCCATGACCCGGCAGGTGCGCGACATCGCCGACCAGACCAACCTGCTCGCCCTCAACGCCGCCATCGAGGCGGCGCGCGCCGGCGAACAGGGCCGCGGCTTCGCCGTGGTCGCAGACGAGGTACGCAAGCTGGCCGAAAAATCGGCCCAGTCGGCCAGCCAGATCGACCAGGTCACCGGCAGCCTGGGTAGCCAGTCCAGCCAGGTCGACCGTTCCATCGAGCAGGGCAAGCAGTCGCTGCTGCGCAGCCAGGACATCCTCGAAGACGTGGCCATGGTCCTGGCCGAGGCCAGCCAGTCGGTATCGAGCGCCCACGAAGGCGTCGACTCGATCTCCCAGGCGGTCATGGAACAGAAGGGCGTCAGCCAGGCGATCTCCGGCCACGTCGAGCGGATCGCCGAAATGTCCGGCCTGAGCGATGCCTCGGCCGAGCGCAACGGCGCCGAGGCTGGCCAGTTGAGCCAGCTGGCCGCCACTCTGGAGGCCAGCGTCAGCCGCTTCCGGCTCTAGGGTTTCTTCACACTAGGCCGGGAACACCCCGGTCGACAGGTAGCGGTCGCCGCGGTCGCAGATGATGCTGACGATGACCGCGTCCTCGACTTCTTTCGAGAGCTGAAGCGCCGCCCACATCGCCCCGCCGGACGAAATGCCGGCGAAGATGCCTTCCTCGCGCGCCAGCCGGCGCGTGGTCTCCTCGGCGTCGGCCTGGCCGACGTAGATCATCCGGTCGATACGCTCGAAGTCGCAGATCGAGGGCAGGTATTCCGGCGGCCACTTGCGGATGCCGGGGATCTGGGCCCCCTCCTCCGGCTGTACGCCGACGATCTGGATGTCCGGGTTCATCTCCTTGAGGTAGCGTGAACAGCCCATGATGGTGCCGGTGGTACCCATGCTGGAGACGAAATGGGTGATCTTGCCGGCGGTGTCGCGCCAGATCTCCGGACCGGTGGTCTCGTAGTGGGCAGCCGGGTTGTCCGGGTTGCCGAACTGGTCGAGCATGATGCCCTTGCCCTCGGCGACCAGTTTGTCGGCCAGGTCGCGCGCCGCCTCCATGCCGCCCTCCTTGGGGGTGAGCAGGAGTTCGGCGCCGAAGGCGCGCATGGTCTGGCGGCGCTCGATGGACAGGTGCTCGGGCATGATCAGGATCATCCGGTAGCCCTTCATCGAGGCCGCCATGGCGAGGGCGATGCCGGTATTGCCCGAGGTCGCCTCGACCAGGGTGTCGCCCGGCTTGATGGTGCCGCGCGCCTCGGCCTTGGCGATCATGGCCAGGGCCGGCCGGTCCTTCACCGAGCCGGCCGGATTGTTTCCCTCCAGCTTGGCCAGGACGACGTTGGAAGTCTGGCCGGGCAGGCGTTTCAAGCGCACCAGCGGCGTGTTGCCGACGAAATCCTCGATGGTCTTGAACATGGCGCCCCTATCACTCGTCACTTTGTCACCCGTCACCGCTCTTCAGTCCTTGCCGAACAGGTCGCGGCTGTAGACCTTCTCGGCGACGTCGCGGATGTCGTCGGTGATCCGGTTGGCAACGATGACGTCGGACAGGCGCTTGAACTCGGCCAGGTCGTTGACCACGCGGGAATGGAAGAAATCGGCCTCCTTGAGCACCGGTTCGTAGACGATCACCTCGATGCCCTTGGCCTTGATCCGCTTCATGATGCCCTGGATCGACGAGGCCCGGAAATTGTCCGAGCCGGACTTCATGATCAGGCGATGCACGCCGACGATCTTCGGGTTCCGGCGGATGATCGAGTCGGCGATGAAGTCCTTGCGCGTGGTGTTCGACTCGACGATGGCGTGGATCAGGTTCTGCGGCACCTCGCGGTAGTTGGCCAGGAGCTGCTTGGTGTCCTTGGGCAGGCAGTAGCCGCCGTAGCCGAAGGACGGGTTGTTGTAGTGGCTGCCGATGCGCGGGTCCAGGCAGACGCCGTCGATGATCTGTTTGGTGTCCAGGCCATGGGTGGCGGCGTAGGTGTCCAGCTCGTTGAAATAAGCCACGCGCATGGCCAGGTAGGTGTTGGAGAACAGCTTGATCGCCTCGGCCTCTGTGGAGTCGGTGAACAGCACCGGGATGTCGGTCTTGACGGCGCCCTGGCGGAGCAGGTCGGCGAAGACCTCGGCACGCTCGGAACGCTCGCCGATGACGATGCGCGAGGGATGCAGGTTGTCGTACAGGGCCTTGCCCTCGCGCAGGAACTCGGGCGAGAAGATCAGGTTCCGGCAGTCGTACTGTTCCTTCAGCTTGGCGGTATAGCCGACCGGCACGGTGGACTTGATCACCATCACCGCCCGCGGGTTGATCGCCTTGACGTCCTGGATCACCGCCTCGACCGTGCGGGTATTGAAGTAGTTGGTCTCCGGGTCGTAGTCGGTCGGCGTGGCGATGACCACGAACTCGGCGCCCTCGTAGGCGTCGCGCTTGTCCAGGGTGGCGCGGAAATCGAGCGGCTTGTGCCGGAGGTAGTCCTCGATCTCGGCGTCGACGATGGGCGATTCCTTGCGGTTCAGCATCGCGACCTTGTCGGCCATGATGTCGAGGGCGACCACTTCGTTGTGCTGGGCGAGCAGGATGGCGTTGGACAGGCCGACGTAGCCGGTACCGGCGATGGCGATCTTCATTTCTGGCTTCCCTGGAAAGAGGTTATTTCGGAATTGATGGCTTGCAGGGCCGCGACCGGGTCGTCGGCCTGGGTGATCGGCCGGCCGACCACCAAGTAGTCGGCGCCGGCCGCGATGGCCTTGGCCGGGGTAAGGATGCGGCTCTGGTCGCCGACCGCGCTGCCGGCCGGCCGGATGCCCGGCGTGACGAGCAGGAAGTCGGCACCGATGGCGGCGCGCAGCAGCGTCGCCTCCTGGGCCGAGCAGACCACGCCGTCGAGGCCGGCTTCCCTGGTCAGGCGGGCCAGGCGCTCGACCTGGACGGCCGGCTCGACGGTCAGGCCGATCTGGCTCAGGTCCTCGCCGCTCATGCTGGTCAGCACGGTGACCGCGATCAGCTTGGGCGGATTGACCGACTGGGCCACCGCCTCGCGCGCCGCCTGCATCATCTTCAGCCCGCCCGAGGCGTGCACGTTGACCATCCAGACGCCGAGGTCGGCGGCGGCGCGGCAGGCCTGGGCGACGGTGTTGGGGATGTCGTGGAACTTGAGGTCGAGGAATACCTGGAAGCCCTTTGCCGCCAGTTGCTCGACCAGGGCCGGGCCGGCACGCACGAACAACTCCTTGCCGACCTTGAGCTTGCAATGTTCGGGATCGAGGCGCGCGACCAGCGCCAGCGCCTGGCCGGCGTCCGGGTAGTCGAGGGCGACGATGACGCGTGGATCAGTCACTTTCCTTCCTTTCCGGCGGGATGCCTTCCCAGGTCGCGCAGGCCGGACATTGCCAGAAGAACTGGCGCGACTTGAAGCCGCAATGGCCGCACTGGTAATAGGCCATGCGGCTGACCTGGCGGTGCACCAGGTCCTGGGCCATACGGATGGCGAGATCGTTCTCGGCGCCGGCGGTGCGGGCCTGCAGGTAATCGTCGAGCACGCGCAGGCCGGGATGCTGCTTGAGCGCTTCGGCGGACAACTGCTCGGCGGCCAGCCAGCCCTTGGCCTCGGCCACCGCGTTGAACAGGATGTGGAACAGGTCTGCGCTCGGCAGCCGCCCCAGGTAGCCCTTGATCAGCTCGATGCCGTCGTCCAGGCGACCCAGGCGCTGGTGGGCCTTGAGCAGGCGCTCGGCCACCACCGGCAGGTAGGCGGCGTTCTGCTGCTCGATGCGGCGCCAGTACTCGATCGCCGCCGCGTCGTCGCCGGCCTGGGCGGCCAGGTCGCCGAGCAGCTGGCTGGCGCGTACCGCCTTGCGGTTGATCGCCAGGGCCTGTTCGAGGTGCTGGCGGGCCAGGTCGACATCCTTGCGCAGGGTGGCGTTGAGCGCCAGTTCGCAGTGATAGTGGGCGGTATCGGCGTTCTGCGATGGGCTGCCCAGTTTCTCCAGGCGCTGGGCGATCGCGATGGCCGCGTCCCAGTCCTTTTCCAGGACGTAGATGTCGAGCTGGTGGCGCAGTGCGTCGAGGGCATGCACCCCCGTTTCGAGCTTCTTGAAGATGTCCTCGGCGCGGTCGAGCAGGCCGGCCTTGAGGAAGTCCTGGCCCAATTCGTACAGGGCCTTGAGGCGCTGGTCCTGTTTCAGGTCGCTGCGGTCGACCAGGTTCTGGTGGATGCGGATGGCGCGGTCCAGTTCGCCCCGGCGCCGGAACAGGGAGCCGAGGGCGAAGTGCAGCTCCAGGGTATCGGGGTCCAGGCGGGCGACCTCCAGGAAGGCCTCGATGGCGCGGTCCGGCTGTTCGCTGAGCAGGTAGTTGAGGCCGCGGAAGTAGGAGGTCGGGATGCTGCGCGACTCCTTGACCACCTGGCGGATGTCCACCCGCGCGGCCAGCCAGCCGAGGGCGAAGAAGAACGGCAATACCAGCAACTGCCAGGTTTCGAATTCCATCAGGGTTGACTCTGTCTAGTGGCCTTGCGCAGCTGGTTCAGCTCGCGCCGGTTGTTCAATAGTTGTCTGGAGCAGCCCAGCAGACCGAGCAGCGTGCCGGCGGTAAATACCAGCAACAGGACCAGGGACAGGGGGGCCTGCCATTCCAGCCCCATCAGGTAGCGCACCGTGACCATCTCGCCGTTCTTGAGCGCGAAGCTCAACAGCAGCAGAAACAGGACGAGCTTGATGGCCAGCGACAGTGCGCGCAAGGGAACCTCTCCGGAACGAGGCCGAATTGTATGCCGCTGACAACAAAAAAATAAGCGGCATCGGTCTCCCGATGCCGCTTATCGACGCGAGCGTGGCGGATTATTCCTTGTAGTCCACCCGGTCGCGCAGTTCCTTGCCGGCTTTGAAGTGCGGGACATGCTTGCCCGCGACGGTCACCTTGTCGCCGGTCTTGGGGTTGCGGCCGACCCGCGGCGGACGGTAGTTCAGGCTGAAGCTACCGAAGCCGCGGATCTCGATCCGCTTGCCCTCGACCAGGCTTTGCATCATGGCGTCAAGAATGGTCTTGACCGCCAGCTCGGCATCCGCGGCAACCAGATGCGGGTTGCGCTCAGCCAGCCGGTTGATCAACTCCGACTTGGTCATGGCCAGATTTTCTCCGAGCAAATCAGTTCTCGGTGTTCTGGCCGTCCAGCTTGGCCTTCAGCAGCGCGCCAAGGTTGGTGGTGCCGGCGGAATGGCCACCCGACAGCTTCTGCATGGCATCGGCCTGCTCGGCGGCTTCCTTCTGCTTGATCGACAGGTTGATCTGGCGGTTCTTGCGATCCACGTTGATGATCATCGCCTCGACGGTATCGCCTTCCTTCAGGTGGGTACGCATGTCCTCGACACGGTCACGCGACACTTCGGAAGCACGCAGGTAGCCGTCCATCTCGCCGGCCAGGTCGATCACGGCGCCCTTGGCGTCGACAGACTTGACGGTGCCGGTGACGATGCTGCCCTTGTCATGGCTGGCCACGAAGGAGTTGAACGGATCGCCTTCCAGCTGCTTGATGCCCAGGGAGATGCGCTCCTTGTCGGTGTCGATGGCCAGGACCACGGCGGAGACTTCCTCGCCCTTCTTGAAGTTGCGCAGGGCCTCTTCGCCGGGCAGGGACCAGGACAGGTCGGACAGGTGGACCAGGCCGTCGATGCCGCCGGGCAGGCCGATGAAGACGCCGAAGTCGGTGATCGACTTGATCTGGCCGGACACCTTGTCGCCCTTCTTGAAGTTCATGGAGAACTCTTCCCAGGGGTTGGCGCGGCACTGCTTCATGCCCAGGGAGATGCGGCGACGATCCTCGTCGATCTCCAGGACCATGACCTCGACCTCATCGCCCAGGGAGACGACCTTGGACGGGTTGACGTTCTTGTTGGTCCAGTCCATCTCGGACACGTGCACCAGGCCTTCGATGCCCGGCTCGATCTCGACGAATGCGCCGTAGTCGGTCAGGTTGGCCACCTTGCCGAACATGCGGGTGCCGGTGGGGTAGCGACGGGCCAGGCCGACCCACGGGTCTTCGCCCAGCTGCTTCAGGCCCAGGGAGACGCGGTTCTTGTCCTGGTCGAACTTGAGCACCATGGCGGTGACTTCGTCACCGACGTTGACCACTTCGGTCGGGTGCTTGACGCGGCGCCAGGCCAGGTCGGTGATGTGGAGCAGGCCGTCGATGCCGCCGAGGTCGACGAAGGCGCCGTACTCGGTGATGTTCTTGACGATGCCCTTGACGGTGGCGCCTTCCTTCAGGTTGGCCAGGAGCTGTTCGCGCTCGGCGCCCATGCTCTGTTCCAGGACGGCCTTGCGCGACACGACGACGTTGTTGCGCTTGCGGTCCAGCTTGATGACCTTGAATTCGGCTTCCTTGCCCTCGTACGGGGAGGTGTCCTTGACCGGGCGGACGTCGACCAGGGAACCGGGCAGGAAGGCGCGGATGCCGTTGCACATGACGGTCAGGCCGCCCTTGACCTTGCCGTTGATCACGCCCTTGACGACGCGGCCCTCTTCCATGGCGGCTTCCAGGTCCAGCCAGGCGGCCAGGCGCTTGGCGCGGTCGCGGGAGAGCTTGGTGGAGCCGAAGCCGTCTTCCAGTTGCTCGATGGCTACCTGCACGAAGTCCCCGATGTTGACATCGAGCTCGCCACGGTCGTTCTTGAATTCCTCGGTGGGAATCAGGCTCTCGGACTTGAGGCCGGCGTTGACGGTGACGAAGTTATTGTCGATTGCCACGACTTCGGCGGTGATCACCTCGCCGGAACGCATTTCCTGGCGGGCGATGCTCTCTTCGAAGAGGGCGGCAAAGGATTCCATGGGGGAAGCGGAGGGGGTAGCGGTTGCAGTGGACATTGAATGAAAACTCGATTGATACCGTGTTGCCACGGTGGGTTAGTTAAAACACCCTTGCGGGTCGGTTAATCAGGCCTGGGCCCGGCGGTACCATTCCAGCACCTTGGCCACCGCCTGGGCGATGGTCAGGGCCGTGGTCTCCAGCAGATGGGCGTCGGCCTCCTGGCGCAGGGGAGCGGAAGCCCGGTTGGCGTCGCGCGCGTCGCGTTCCCGCAGATCCTGCACAAGGTCGGCGAGACTAGCATCAAATCCTTTTTCGATCAACTGCTTATAGCGCCTGTTGGCGCGTTCCTCGGCCGTCGCGGTGAGGAACACCTTGACCGTGGCGTCGGGGAACACCACCGAGCCCATGTCGCGGCCGTCGGTGACCAGTCCGGGCAACTGGCGAAAGCCGCGCTGGAGTTCCAGCAGGGCGGCGCGCAGGGCCGGCAGCGCAGCGATACGGGAGGCGGCGCGGCCGGCCTCCTCGGTACGGATGGCGTCGCCGACCGGGCGGCCGGACAAGTAGACCTCGATGCCGTCGAAATGCAGGTCCAGGGTGCGGGCCAATGCCGCCAGGGCGGCCTCGTCGTCGAGCGCGACGCCGCGTTCCAGGGCGGCATGGGCGGTGACCCGGTAGATGGCGCCGCTGTCCAGGTAGTGGAAGCCCAGTTCCTTGGCCACCAGGGCGGCCACGGTGCCCTTGCCGGAGGCGGACGGGCCGTCGATGGCGATGACCGGGATGCTCATTGCGCGATGCCCTTGAACACGTCCCAGTAGGTCGGGAAGGTCTTGGCCGTGCACTTGGGGTCGTTGATCCGGATCGGCACCCCGCCCAGGCTGACCAGGGCGAAGCACATGGCCATGCGGTGGTCGTCGTAGGTGTCGATCTCCGCATCCGGGATCAGCTTGGCGGGCGGGGTCACCTTGATGTAGTCGGGCCCCTCCTCCACCGTGGCGCCGACCTTGCGCAGCTCGGTGGCCATGGCGGCGAGACGGTCGGTCTCCTTGACCCGCCAGGAGGCGATGTTGCGCAGGGTGGTGGTGCCCTCGGCGAACAGGGCCGCCACGGCCAGGGTCATGGCGGCGTCCGGGATGTGGTTGCAGTCGAGGTCGATGGCGTGCAGCTTGTCGGCACAGCCCAGGCGGCATTGGATCCAGTTGGCCCCGAAGTCGATCTCGGCGCCCATGCGGGCCAGGGCCTCGGCGAAGCGGACATCGCCCTGGATGCTGTTGCGCCCCACCCCCTCGACCCGGGTCTGGCCGTGGCCGATGGCGCCGGCGGCCAGGAAGTAGGAGGCCGACGAGGCGTCGCCCTCGACCTCGATGCTGCCCGGACTCTTGTACTTGGCGGCCGGGACGACGAAGCTCTCCCAGCCGTTCTTCTGCACCGTGACGCCGAAGCGCTTCATCAGGTTGAGGGTGATCTCGACGTAGGGCTTGGAGATCAGCTCGCCGTCGACCCGGACGGTCACCTCGCGGCCCAGGAGCGGCGCCGACAGCAGGATGCCGGTCAGGTACTGGCTGGAGACGTTGCCCTTGACCGTGACCTCGGCGCTCGGCGCGAGCACGGCGGGGGCCATCTTCAGGGGCGGGAAGCCCTCGTTGCCGAGGTATTCGACCTGGGCGCCCAGTTGCCGGACGGCGTCGACCAGGTCGCCGATCGGCCGCTCGTGCATGCGCGGCACCCCCTTGAGGACGTAGTCGCCGCCGGCCAGGGCGCAGGCGGCGGAAAGGGAGCGGAAGGCGGTGCCGGCATTGCCGAGGAACAATTCGGCCTGCTTGACCGGGAAGATGCCGCCGATGCCCTCGACCCGATAGTCGTCGGTGCCTTCGTGGCGGGTCCAGTTGACGCCCAGCTGCTTCAGGGCCTCGAGCATGACGCGGGTATCGTCCGAGTCCAGCAGGGCCTTCACCTCGGTGGTGCCTTCGGCGAGGGCGGCCAGCAGCAGGACGCGGTTGGAGATGCTCTTGGAGCCGGGCAGGCGCACCGTGCCGCGGGCACCCTTGGCGGCGGGCAGGTCGATGTAGTCAGCGGTCATTCGTCGTTCTCGGTGTTGTTGCCGTGCCAGCGGCTGCGGGCCTGGCTGGCACGGCTGAAGGATTGCATGAGGGTGTCGGCATCGCCGGCCGCGAGGGCGTCGCGATAGGCCGACAACCGGGACAGGTAGGCGTCCAGCTCGGCCACCAGGGCCTGCCGGTTGGCCAGGGCGATGTCGCGCCACATCGCCGGCGAACTGCCGGCGATCCGGGTGAAGTCGCGGAAGCCGCTGCCGGCGTGGCGGAAGAACAGTTCGGCCTCCGGGCGTCCGGCCAGTTCGTCGACCAGCGCGAAGGCGGCCAGGTGCGGCAGATGGCTGACGGCGGCGAAGATAAGGTCGTGCTCGACCGGGCTCATCTCGGCAATCTGGGCGCCACAGGCGCGCCAGAGGTCGGCGATGGCGGCGACGTCGTCGGGGGCATTTTCCGGCAGTGGGGTCAGGATGACATTGCGGCCGACATAGAGATCGCCACTGGCGGCGGCGGCCCCGCTCTTCTCCGCCCCGGCGATGGGATGGCCGGGCACGAAGCGGGCGATGCGCGCGCCCAGGCCGGCGCGCGCCGCGGCGATGACGTCCTGCTTGGTGCTGCCGGCGTCGGTGACCAGGGCATGATCGGCCAGATGCGGCGCGATGCGGACGAAAGTGGCGGCCATGGCGCCGACCGGCATGGCCAGCAGCACCCGGTCGGCGCCGGCCACGGCGGCCTCGGGGCTGGCGGCGATCTCGTCGATGACGCCGAGGGCCAAGGCCTCGTCCAGGTTGGCGCGGCCGCGGCCGTAGCCGACCACCCGGCCGACCCGGCCGGCCTGTTTCAGGGCCAGGGCCAGCGAACCGCCGATCAGGCCGACGCCGAGTATGGCCAGACGCTCGATCATTTGTTGAGGATTTCCTTCAGGGCCGCGAGAAAGCGGGCATTCTGCTCCGGCAGGCCGATCGAGACGCGCAGGTATTCCGGCATGCCGTAATTGGCCACCGGGCGGACGATCACGCCCTTCCCGAGCAGGGCCTGGAAGACCGCCCCCGCCGCGCCGACCTTGATGCAGACGAAGTTGCCGGCCGAGGGTATCCAGTCCAGCCCGAGCGCCTTGCAGCCCTCGGTGAGTTGCGCCATGCCGGCGTCGTTGACCCGTTTCGACTCGGCCAGGAACTCGGCATCGTCGAGGGCAGCGGTCGCCGCGGCCAGGGCCAGGCTGTTGACGTTGAAGGGTTGGCGCACCCGGTTGAGGAGGTCGGCCACTTCGGGCCGGGCCAGGGCGTAGCCGACCCGCAGGCCGGCCAGGCCGTAGGCCTTGGAGAAGGTGCGGGTGACGATCAGGTTGGCGAATTCATCCAGCCAGGCCGCCGACGGCGCCCGCTCGGCGGGATCGAGGAACTCGACATAGGCCTCGTCGAGCACCACCGCCACGCTCTCCGGCACCGTCTTCAGGAAGCCACGCAAGGCCTCGCCCGAAAGGAGCGTGCCGGTCGGATTGTTGGGATTGGCGATGAACACCATGCGGGTGTCGTCCCGGATGGCCGCACGCATGGCGGCCAGGTCATGGCCGTAGTCCTTGGCCTTGGCGACGATGCCGGTGGCGCCGACCGCCTGCACCGCCAGCGGATAGACCGCGAAGGCGTGCTCGGAAAAGACCGCCGACAGGCCGGGCATGAGGAAGGCGCGCGCCGCCATTTCCAGAACGTCGTTGGAGCCGTTGCCGAGGACGATCCGGTCCAGGCCGACGTCCAGCTTGGCGGCGATGGCGGTCTTGAGGGCGAAGCCGTTGCCGTCCGGATACAGGGCCAGGCCGTCGATCTCGGCTTGCACGGCGGCCTTGGCCCTGGGCGAGATGCCGAGCGGGTTCTCGTTGGAGGCCAGCTTGACGATGTCGGCTTCGACCAGGCCCATTTCGCGGGCCAGTTCGGAGATCGGTTTGCCGGGCTGATAGGGGGCGATGGCGCGGATATGCGCGGGGGCGAGTTGGCTGAGGTTCATGCTTAGAGTGCGGTGGGATAGGAGCCCAGAACCTTGAGGGACAGGGCGTGGCCCTTGGCCTCCTCGATGGCCTCGGCGACCCTGGGCTCGTTGCGGTGGCCTTCGAGGTCGATGAAGAAGACGTACTCCCAGCTGCCGCTCTTGGCCGGCCGGGATTCCAGCTTGCACAGGCCGACGCCCAGGCGGGCGAACGGCTCGATCAGTTCCAGCAGGGCACCCGGCTTGTTGCGCACGTAGATGGCCAGCGAGGTCTTGTCCTTGCCCGAGGGCGGCGCGGCGTCCTTGCCCAGGACCAGGAAGCGCGTGGTGTTGCCGACGATGTCCTCGACCCCCGGCACCACGATGGTCAATCCGAATTGCTCGGCCGCACGTTCGCCCGCGATGGCGGCGGCCTCGGGGTGTTCGCTGGCCATCCGGGCCGCCTCGGCGTTGCTGGCCACGGCCACGCGCTCGACCCCGGGCAGGTGGTCGTTCAGCCAGCCGGCGCACTGGCCGAGCGACTGGGCATGGGAATAGACCACCCGGATGCCATCCAGGCCTTCGCTGGCATAGCCGGCGCGCG
>JAAXVP010000292.1 GCA_013335435.1 Thiobacillus sp.
CCCCCTCGAGGGGGAGGGGCCGGGGGAGAGGGGGCGGCTTCTAGTTTCATGCCATCACGATGAAGATCGCCGTATTAGGCGCCGGTGCCTGGGGTACCGGCCTGGCCATCCAGCTCGCCGGGAAGGTGCCGGTCACCCTGTGGACCCGCAACCCCGGGCATGCCGCCCAGATGGCACGGGAAGGCGTCAACGCCCGTTACCTGCCCGGTTTTCCCCTGCATGGCCTGGCGGTCACCGCCGACTTGGCCGAAGCGACCGCCGGGGCCGACTACCTGGTCAGCGCCGTGCCCACCTCCGGCTTCCGCGACCTCCTGCGCCAGACACGCGCCTCGACCAGCCCGCTGGTCTGGCTGTGCAAGGGTTTCGAAACCGGCACCATGAAACTGCCGCACCAGGTCGTCGCCGAGGAATGGCCGGGGCGCGACGATGTCGCCGCCCTGTCCGGCCCCAGCTTCGCCCAGGAAGTCGCCGCCGGCCAGCCGGCCGCGCTCACCCTGGCCGCCTATGACGGCGAGTTCGCCCGCCGCGCCGCCCATGACCTGCACCGGCCGCATCTGCGCCTGTATTCCAGCAACGACCTGCCCGGCGTCGAGATCGGCGGCGCGATCAAGAACGTCATCGCCATCGCCGCCGGCATCTCGGACGGCCTCGGCTTCGGCCTCAACGCCCGCGCCGCCCTGCTCACCCGCGGCCTGGCCGAGATCAGCCGCCTCGGCCTCCGTCTGGGTGGCCGCCAGGAAACCTTCATGGGCCTCTCCGGCATGGGCGACCTCATCCTCACCTGTACCGGCGACCTGTCGCGCAACCGCCGGGTCGGCCTCCTGCTCGCCAAGGGCGAAAGCCTGGAAGGCATCCTGCGCGAACTCGGCCACGTCGCCGAGGGCGTCACCACGGCGCGAGAAGTGGCCCGCCTGGCCGGCGAACTGGGTGTCGAGATGCCCATCGTCGATGCCGTACGCCGCATCCTCGACCAGGAACTGCCGCCGCGCGAGGCGGTCGCCGCCCTGCTCAGCCGCGAACTGCGCGACGAATAGCCCCCCGCTCGGCCGGTTGGCAGCGCCTCGCCGGCATCGCATTGATGCGCTTCCACCACAGCGACGCGCATCAGCCCTGGTCAGCCCATTGGTTTTCTAACATAAGACATATGCCTTTGGTAATATCTACTCATTGAATTAGCGTATCGGTATGTGCTGATGTCCTTACGGGTTTCCCAGCATTCCCTCAAAGAGGCCAAGAACTACTCCGCACAGGCGATCGAACTGCTGCTCGGCCACGGTATCGCCCCCTCCCCGCTCAATTACATGGTCGCCTACGAGTATTGCGGCGGCGGCAACCCCGGCCTGAAGGCCGGCCTGGACAAACTTCTAGGCGAGGCCAAGGCGCTCGACGGCTTCATGCTGCGCGACCTCTATGAGCAGCACATCGCCTCGGACCAGTACAAGAACCTGCACGGCATGGGCGACGACCTGCAGCACCTGCTCACCAGCCTGATGGAGAACATCAGCGAAGCAGGCGCAGGCGTGGCGGTGTTCGGCGCGACCCTGACCAAGCATATCGGCTCGCTGGACAGCCAGAAGGGCCCGGAGTCCCTCAAGGCGATCGCCGCCGACCTGCTGTCCGCGACCGTCTCGATCCAGAGCCGCAACCAGGGCCTGCAGCAACGCCTGGAGGAAACCCGCCAGGAAACCGACCATTTGCGCAAGGAACTGGAACAGCACCGGCGCGAAGCCCTGGTCGACCCGCTCACCGGCCTGTTCAACCGGCGCGCCATGGAGTCGCAGCTGAACCAATGGACGGCCAAGCCCCTGGCCATGGTGATGCTCGACATCGACCACTTCAAGCGGATCAACGACACCTACGGCCACGCCATCGGCGACATCGTCATCCGCAACGTCGCCGATACCCTGCGCAAATGCATACGCGGCGACGATTTCGCGGTCCGCTACGGCGGCGAGGAATTCGTCGTCCTGTTGCCGGACACCGGTCTCGACGGCGCCGTCACGGTGGCGGAAACGATCCGCCAACGCATCGCCGCGCTACGCCTGGTACGCAAGCAGGACAACTTCACCCTGGCACCGTTCACCATCTCGGCCGGGGTGGCCACGCGCCGGCCCGACGATACCCTCGAGAGCCTGTTCCAGCGCGCCGACTCCGCCCTCTACGAATCGAAGTCGCGCGGCCGCAACTGCGTCACCCACGAAGACCTGCTGCACTGAGCCTGCCGGGCGCCTCAGTTGCCGCCTGCGAAATCCAGCTGCCGCCAGGCCTCGTACACCACCACCGCCGCCGAGTTGGACAAGTTCAGGCTGCGGCTGTGCGGCAGCATGGGCAGGCGCAGACGCCGTTCGGCCGCGAACTCCGCCAGCACCTCCGCCGGCAGGCCGCGGCTTTCCGGCCCGAACAGGAAGGCGTCGCCGGCCTGGAACTCGACCCGGTCGTGGCGCGCGCTGCCCTTGGTAGTGAGTGCGAAGAGGCGCCGGCCGGCCAGGGCGGTGCGCGCCGCCGGCCAATCCTCGTGCACGACCAGGCTGGCGTATTCGTGGTAATCGAGGCCGGCACGCTTCAACTGGCTGTCCTCCAGGGTGAACCCGAGCGGCTTGACCAGGTGCAGGCGACAGCCGGTGTTGGCGGCCAGGCGGATGATGTTGCCGGTATTGGGCGGAATCTCGGGCTGGTAGAGGACGATCTCGAACATGGCGGACGGCGCGGCGGCGAAGTCGCCATTATCGCGTCCGGGCCGTGTGGCGACGCAACATTCGGGTAAACTTGGCACCCGATTATCCACGGTCGATTCGCATGGTTCCCAACCTCACCACGGCTCTGACGGGTCCGCTGCTGGACCTGGAAAAACGCGTCATCGCCGCCCAGCCGGCCATCGAGCACTGGTTCCGCGGCCTCTGGCAGGAACACGCGACACCGTTCTATTCCTCGGTCGACCTGCGCAACGCCGGCTTCAAGCTGGCGCCGGTCGACACCAACCTGTTTCCCGGCGGCTTCAACAACCTCAACCCGGCCTTCCTGCCCCTGGCGGTACAGGCCGCCCAGGTGGCGGTGGAGAAGATGTGCACCTCCGCCCAGCGCTTCTTGATCATCCCCGAGAACCACACCCGCAACACCTTCTACCTGCAGAACGTCGCCGCCCTGGCCGAGATCGTGCGCAAGGTCGGCATCACGGTGCGCCTGGGTAGCCTGATCCCGGACCTGAAGGAACCGCTCATCCTCGACCTGCCGGACGGTGGCGTGCTCAAGCTGGAACCGGTGCGGCGGGAGAGCGACCGCATCGTGCTGGACGACTTCAACCCCTGCGCGATCCTGCTCAACAACGACCTCTCGGGCGGCATCCCGGACATCCTCAAGGGGCTCGACCCGGATCAGACCCTGCTGCCGCCCCTGCACGCCGGCTGGGCGGTGCGGCGCAAGTCCAACCACTTCAAGGCCTATGCCGAGCTGGCCAGCGCCTTCGCCCAAGTGGTCGGCATCGACCCCTGGCTGATCGATCCCTACTACGCCGTGTGCGGCGAGGTCGATTTCCAGGCCCGCGACGGCGAGGAGTGCCTGGCCTCCCACGTCGACGCCCTGCTCAAGCGCATCCGGGTCAAATACCAGGAATACGGCATCGACAAGGAGCCCTTCGTCATCGTCAAAGCCGATGCCGGCACCTATGGCATGGGCATCCTCACCGCCAAGAGCGCGGACGACGTGCGCGACCTCAACCGCAAGACCCGCAACAAGATGGCCGTGGTCAAGGAAGGCCTGGCGGTGGACAAGGTCCTGGTCCAGGAAGGCGTCTACACCTACGAGTCGATCAACGAAGCGGTGGCCGAGCCGGTGGTCTACATGATCGACCACTTCGTCGTCGGCGGCTTCTACCGCGTCCACACCGGGCGTGGCCGGGACGAGAACCTGAACGCGCCCGGCATGCACTTCGTGCCGCTCGCCTTCGACCAGTCCTGCTCCCTGCCCGACGTCACCGCCCGCCCCGACTGCCCGGCCAACCGCTTCTACACCTACGGCGTCCTGGCCCGCCTGGCCGCCCTGGCCGCCTCGCTGGAACTGGAAGACACCGATCCGGAGTTCCACCCCGAGGTAGCGCTATGAGCCACCCGGCGAGGGCCCCGCGCAGCGGGATCGCCGGCAAGGCGAATGGCGCCAGCCGCCGACGCGGCAAGGATAGTCCTTGCAGACAGTTGGCCGAGGCGGCCCTCTGAGCGATGGATATCCTGTTCGTCGCCGACCCGCTGGCCAGCTTCAAGGTCTACAAGGACTCCACCTACGCCATGATGGCGGAGGCGGCCCGGCGCGGCCACGGCCTCTGGGCCTGCGTGCCGGAGGATCTGGCCTGGCGGGGTGGCAAGGTGCTGGCCCTGGCCAGCAAGGTGGATTTGGCACCGCCCCCCCTCTCCCCCAGCCCCTCCCCCTCGAG
>JAAXVP010000293.1 GCA_013335435.1 Thiobacillus sp.
TCCACGGCGTGCCCCGGCGCACCCTGGAAGCTCATCAACAGGATGTCGGCGCGGCCGTGCTCGGCCCAGTAGCCCTCGACGCTCTCCTTGAGGGCGGCGATGTAGCCGGGGTGGTCGTGGTAATGCCGGACGCTGCGGATCTCCGGCATGGTGCGGGTGGCCAGCAGGGTACGGTAGACGGCATCCAGGGCGGTGGCGGTGCTGCTGCCGGCGTATTGCGGGTAGAGGGGCAGGACCAGGATGCGGTCGCAGCCCTTGGCCTTCATGGCGGCCAGGGTCGAGGCCACGGCCGGCTGGCCGTAGCGCATGGCGTACTCGACCACGATGGGCATGGCCAGGCGGCCGGTCAGTTCGGACTCCAGCAGCCGGGCCAGTCGTTCGGTGTGGACCTTGAGCGGCGAGCCGCCGGATTCCCATATGCTGGCGTACTTGGCGGCCGACTTGGCCGGCCGGGTGTTCAGGATGATGCCGTTGAGGATGGGCCACCAGAGCACGCGCGGGATTTCCACCACCCGGCGGTCGGACAGGAATTCCTTCAGGTAGGTGCGCAGGGCCGGGGCGGTCGGCGCCTCCGGGGTACCCAGGTTGATCAGCAGGATGCCGATGCGTTCCGGCTGGTCGTGGCGGAAGGGCGGTTCCGGAAGGAAAGCGGTCAAGGTGGCCTCAGTGGTAGGACAGCGCGTTGGAGAGCAGGCGGGCCGTGATGTCGACGATCGGGATCACCCGTTCGTAGGCCATGCGGGTCGGGCCGATCACGCCCAGGGTGCCGACCACCTGGCCGTCGACTTCGTAGGGGGCGGCGATGACGCTGCATTCGTCGAGCGGGGTGACGCCCGACTCGGCACCTATATATAGCTGCACGCCGCCGGCCCGGTTGCCCAGGTCGAGCAGCTGCATGAGGTCGGTCTTGCGCTCGAACATGTTGAACAGCTGGCGCAACCGTTCCATGTTGGTCGACAGGTCGGGCGTGCGCAGCAGGTTCACCTCGCCGCTCAGCACGTAGCCGGGCGCGGTCTGGCCCAAGGCCTCGCTGCCGGCCTGGACGGCGGCCTGCATGAGCCGGCTGATGTCCGATTGCAGGTCGCTGAGTTCATCGACCAGGCGGGTGCGGGCGACCTCGAAGGAGAGGCCGCCGTAGTGCCGGTTGAAGAAGTTGGCCGCCTCGACCAGCTGGCTGTCGCTGTAGGGCTGGTCGGCGATGAGGACGCGGTTCTGCACCTCGCCCTCGGGGGTGACGATGATCAACAGGATGCGTTTTTCCGACAGGCGGATGAACTCGATCTGGCGGAACACCTGCTGGCGCCGATGCGGCGCCACCACCACGCCGGCGAACTGGGTCAGCTCGGAGAGCAGGCGGGAGGCCGAGGTGACCAGGCGCTGGGGATCGTCGGGTACCAGGCTGGCCTCGATCCGGCTCAGGTCCGGGTTGGCCAGCGGTTTTACGGTCAGCAGGGTGTCGACGAACAGGCGATAGCCCTTGGGCGTCGGCACCCGCCCGGCCGAGGTGTGCGGGCTGGCGATGTAGCCGCCCTCCTCGAGGTCGGACATGATGTTGCGGATCGAGGCCGGCGACAGGTTGAGGCCGGTCTGCTTGGCCAGGGTCCGCGAGCCCACGGGCTGGCCCTCGTCGATGTAGCATTCGACCAGGGTTTTCAACAGGATGCGGGCACGATCGTTCAGCATATTTTTTGGCTCGTTCGCCGTAGAGTCGACTCTATAATTCCGCCTATGGCTCAAATTTTCAAGAAGATCGCCCTAGTCGGCAAACACAATAGCACCGGTGTCAGCGGTTACATGCTGAGGCTGGCGAATCATTTGCTCGAACGCGGCCACGAGGTGGTGCTGACCACCCATACCGCCGAGTTCTGCAGTTTGGCCGGTTTGCCGTGTGCGCCGCTGATGGACATCGCCAACGACATCGATCTCGCCATCGTCATGGGCGGCGACGGTACCATGCTGGCCATCGCGCGTTCCCTGGTCGACTTCAAGGTGCCGCTGATCGGCATCAACCAGGGCCGGCTCGGTTTCCTGGCCGACGTCTCGGTCGACACCATGCAGGCCACCCTGGACGAGATGCTGGCCGGCCACTATATCGAGGAGCCGCGCATCATGCTCGACTGCTCGCTGGAGCGGGCCGGCGACCTGCAATTCCACATGTACGCCTTCAACGACGCCGTGGTGAGCAAGGGCGCGACCGGCCGGCTGATCGAGTTCGAAGTCTACATCGACAACAAGTTCGTCTACAGCCAGCGTGCCGACGGCCTGGTCGTGGCCTCGCCGACCGGCTCCACCGCCTATGCCCTGTCGGCCGGCGGGCCCATCCTGCACCCGACCCTGGAGGCCTTCGTCCTGGCGCCGATCTGCCCGCACACCCTGTCGGCGCGGCCGATCGCGGTGAACAGCCGGTCCGAGATCGAGATCAACTTGATCCACGCCGACGATTGCCGGGTCCACTTCGACGGCCAGAACCACCGCGACATGCAGGTCGGCGACCGGGTGGTCATCCAGCGCGCCCGCAATGCCGTGCGCCTGTTGCAGCCGCTCGACCACAACTATTACGACACCCTGCGCCAGAAGCTGCGCTGGGGGGAAAAGCTTTGAAAGGCAGCGACGGAGTGACGAGTGACAACGTGACCGAGTCGGTCGTCGCTGCGCGCCTTTTTCTTTGTCACTTTGTCACTTTGTCACCGAAGTCCTTATGCTGCTGAGCCTCTCGATACGAGACTTCGTCCTGGTCGACCGCCTCGACCTGGAATTCGCGCCCGGTTTTTCGGTGCTCACCGGCGAGACCGGCGCGGGCAAGTCCATCTTGCTCGACGCCCTGCATCTGGCCCTGGGCGAGCGTGCCGAGGCCGGCGTGGTGCGCGAGGGCGGCGAACGCGCCGAGGTGATGGCCAGTTTTGCCCTCGCCCCGGAATTGGCCGCCTGGCTGAAGGAAATGGACCTCGAGGGCGACGACGACACCTGTCTGCTGCGCCGGGTGGTCGAAGCCGGCGGCCGTTCGCGCGCTTTCATCAACGGCCGCCCGGTGACCCTGGCCCAACTCAAGGAGGCCGGCGACTTCCTGGTCGACATCCATGGCCAGCATGCCCATTACTCACTGTTGCGCGCCGGCGAGCAGCGCCGCATCCTCGACCGCTACGCCGGTGCGACCGGATTGGCCAACCGCGTCGCCGAAGCCTTCCGGGCCTGGCAGTCCCTGGACAAGGTCTGCCGCAAAGCCGAGGCGCACGCCGCCGAGGCGGCCGAGGAACGCGAACGCCTGCAATGGCAGGCCGATGAGCTGACCGCCTTGGCCTACAGCGCCGAGGAGTGGGCGCAGCTCCAGGACGACCACAAACGCCTGGCCCATGCCGCCGAACTGCTCCAGGGCGCCCAGCAGGTGGTCGGGGTGCTGGCGGACGACGAGCAGGGCGTGCTTGGCCAGCTGCGCGTCGCCCATGGCCGCTTGGTTGCCCTGGCCGAGATCGACGCCGGCCTCGCCGGTGCCGTGGAGATGCTCGACAGCGCCCTGATCCAGGCCGAGGAGGCGGCGCGCGAACTCAATCATTATGGCGAGCGTGTCGACCTCGATCCCGAGGCCCTGAACCTGGCCGAGGCGCGCCTGGCCCAGGTCAGCGATACGGCGCGCAAGTTCCGGGTCAGGCCGGAGGAATTGCCGGCCCTGCTGGACGAGTCGACCGCACGCCTGGCCGAGCTGGAGCGCCTGGCCGATCCGGCCGGCCTGCGCCGGGACCGCGACCAGGCCCGCGCCGCCTATCTGAAGCTGGCCGGCGAACTCACCGGCAAGCGCAGGCAGGCGGCCACCCGGCTGGCCAAGGCGGTCAGCGAAGCGATGCAGCGCCTGTCCATGCAGGGCGGCCGCCTGGACGTGGCCTTGGCCGAGTGCGAGGCGGAGGCGGCCGGGCTGGAGACGGTGGAGTTCCAGGTCGCTCCACATGCCGGCCAGGGCCTGAAGCCGCTTGCCAGGACCGCCTCGGGGGGCGAGCTGTCGCGCATCGGCCTGGCCCTGCAGACGATCCTGTCGGAGACCGCCGGGGCGCCGGTGCTGATCTTCGACGAGGTCGACGCCGGTATCGGCGGCGGCGTCGCCGAGATCGTCGGCCGCCTGTTGGCCGACCTGGGCAAACGCCATCAGGTTCTTTGCGTCACCCATCTGCCCCAGGTCGCCGCCGGCGCCGGCGGGCATTTCCGGGTCAGCAAGGAAACCCGGGACGGTCGGGCGTTGAGCCGGGTGGCCGCGTTGGGCCGGGATGAACGGGTCGATGAACTGGCCCGCATGCTCGGCGGGGTGACGATCACCGAGACGACCCGCAAGCATGCCGAGGAGATGCTGGGCGGCTGACCGGTGCCCGGCCCGTTGTCGGCCGCCACAAATGAGTCGCGCAGCAGCTATGCTCAACTCATCTCGACTGTCGGGTA
>JAAXVP010000294.1 GCA_013335435.1 Thiobacillus sp.
AGCGACTCCGAGTGGTATGCCGGCTCCCACGCCGGCAACGGCGCCGGCCTGCTGGCGGAAGAGCAGCCCTGGATGGGCTTCGACCACTCCCTGGTGGTCACCCTGCCGCCGCTCGCCGGCATCATCCTGATGGCCGATTGAGCCACGGCGAGCGCAAGGCCCGGCTGGAAGCCCTGCTATTGGGTTTCCAGCGGCTCTGGCGGCCGCAACCGTTCCGGGTCGAGACGCCGGAGTGGTGCGCGGACCATCCGGTGCTGACCGCCGAACTGCTGGGGCTGGACGACGATACGGTCGAGCGCCTGGGCACGGATAACGAGGCGCTGATCGCGCTGGTCGGCCGGTTCGTGCCGGAGGTGGCCGAGTTGGCTGGGCTGATCGATCTGCCCACCCTCACCCGGCCCTCCGGGCCACCCTCTCCCCTCAAGGGAGAGGGTATCAATAGCCCCTCCCCCTCGAGGGGGGAGGGGTTGGGGAAAGGATGGGAGCCAACCCGCCTATACACCGACATCCCCGGCCGCAAGCAAGCCCAGATCGCCGCCTATGCCGCCGCCCTGGGCGAGCCGCGCGCGCCGATCCTGGAATGGTGCTCGGGCAAGGGCCACCTGGGCCGCCTCCTGGCCCATCGCTGGCATTGGCCGGTGGCCAGCCTGGAGATCGACGCCACCCTGTGCGAGGCCGGCGCAGACCTGGCCCGACATGCCCAGGTCGACTGCATGCAGCACTTCATACCCGCCGATGCCCTGGCCGCAACTTCGGTCCGCCACCTGGCCGGCCGCCACGCCATCGCCCTGCACGCCTGCGGCGATCTGCACACCCGCCTGGTCGCCGGCGCGGTCGAGCAGGCCAGCCCGGCCATCGACATCGCACCCTGCTGCTACTACCGCACCGTGCACGAGACCTACCGGCCGTTCCATCCCACGCCCCTGACCCTGAACCGCGACGACCTGCGCCTGGCCGTCACCGAAACCGTCACCGCCTCGGCGAAGCAGCGCCGGCAGTCGCGCCAGGCCCTGGCCTGGAAGCTCGGCTGGGTGGAACTGCGCCAGGCATACACCGGCGAGGCCGGCTACAAACCCTTCCCGCCCGTACCGGAAGCCTGGCTGCGCGGCACATTCGCGGAATTCATCGAGCGCATGTCGGAACGCGCGGGTTTCGTCATGCCCGCGCAGGCGGGCATCCAGTCCAACTTGGCTGGGCTCCCGCCGCAGCCTGCCCTCGAATGCATTCATCGGGGGCGGGAGCGACAAAACCGATATGACCACTACGAAACCCTCGGCCAGGCCCGCGCCGCCCGCATGTTGCGCCTGCAACTGGTCCGCCTGGCCTTCCGGCGGGCGCTCGAGGTCTGGTTGCTGATGGACATGGCGGTGTTTCTGGAGGAACACGGCTACGCCGTCGCGGTGGCACCTTTCTGTGTCCCCGGACTCACCCCGCGCAACCTCCTGCTCTCGGCGCGGCGGTATACTTAGCGTCTACGAAAGAGGACAGCCCGATGAAAGCCCCTGACACCTGGCGCCAGCTGCAAGCCCATCGCAAGACCTGGAATGACCTGCGCCTGCGCGACCTGTTCGCCCAAGACAAGAAACGCTTCGAGCGCCTGACCATCCGCCTCGACGACCTGTTGTTCGACTACTCGAAGAACCTGGTCGATGCCGACACCATGAAGCTGCTGGTGCGCCTGGCCAAGGAGAGCCGGGTCGAACTGATGCGCGAGGCGATGTTCGCCGGCGACCGCATCAACCTGACCGAGGACCGCGCCGTCCTGCACACCGCCCTGCGCAACCGCTCCGAGCGCCCGGTCGTGGTCGACGGCCACGACGTCATGCCCGACGTCCGCCGCGTGCTCAAGCAGATGCGCGGCTTCGTCAAACAGGTCCGTTCCGGCAAGTGGAAGGGCTACACGGGCGAGCGCATCACCGACATCGTCAACATCGGCATCGGCGGTTCCGACCTCGGCCCGGTCATGGTCTGCCAGGCCCTGGCCCCCTACGCGAAAAAGGGCCTCAATGCCCATTTCGTCTCCAACGTCGATCCGACGCATCTCGCCGAGGTGCTCAAGCGGGTGAAGCCGGAGACCACCCTGTTCGTGGTCGCCTCGAAGACCTTCACCACCCAGGAGACCCTGGCCAACGCCCACGCCGCCCGGGCCTGGTTCCTGAAGGCGGCCAAGAAGCCGGAAACGGTGGCGAAGCACTTCGTCGCTGTCTCCACCAACGCCGCCGAGGTGGGCAAGTTCGGCATCGACACCGCCAACATGTTCGGCTTCTGGGACTGGGTCGGCGGCCGCTATTCCCTCTGGTCCGCCATCGGCCTGCCCATCGCCCTGTACGTCGGCATGGACAACTTCGAGGAGCTTCTGGCCGGCGGCTTCGACATGGACGAGCATTTCCGCACCGCGCCGCTGGACAAGAACATGCCGGTGGTGATGGCCCTGCTCGGCCTCTGGTACAACAACTTCTGGGATGCCCAGAGCTACGCCGTGCTGCCCTACGACCAGTACCTGGCCCGCTTCCCGGCCTATCTGCAGCAGCTCGACATGGAGTCGAACGGCAAGTCGGTCAGCCGCGAGGGCAAGCCGGTCAAGGTTTCCACCGGCCCGGTCCTGTTCGGCGAGCCGGGCACCAACGGCCAGCACGCCTTCTACCAGCTCATCCACCAGGGTACCAAGCTGGTGCCCTGCGACTTCCTGGCCTCCGCCGAGCCGCACAACCCGGTCGCCGACCAGCACGAGATCCTGCTCGCCAACTGCTTCGCCCAGACCGAGGCCCTGATGAAGGGCAAGACCGCCGACGAGGCGCGCGCCGAACTGGAAGCGGCCGGCATAACCAAGGCCGCGATCAAGGATCTGCTGCCGCACAAGGTCTTCCCCGGCAACCGGCCGACCAACACCCTGCTCTACCGCCGTCTGACCCCGCGCACCCTGGGCCGCCTGATCGCCCTCTACGAGCACAAGGTATTCGTCCAGGGCGTGATCTGGAACGTCAACTCCTACGACCAGTGGGGCGTCGAGCTGGGCAAGCAACTGGCCAAGGTCATCCTGCCCGAGATCAAGGCGGACACGCCGGCCAAGGGGCATGATGGCTCGACCAACGGACTGATCGACTATTGCCGGCAATGGCGGTGAAGAACCCGGCGGCGCCCGCCGCCAAGCACCAGGAATTCCGCGACCCCGCCCTCAAGATGGCGGTGCGCATCCCGTCGCCGCCGCCCCTGCTGGACGAGCTCAACCGCCTGCTCGACGACCCGAACGCCGGCATGGAGGACATCGCCAAGGTGGTGCAGACCGACGCCGGCCTCACCGCCAGCCTCTTCCGCACCCTGGCCAAGCCGGTCTACGGCCTGCGCCGGCCGCCCGAGACGGCGGCCCAGGCGATCTCCATCGTCGGCCTGCGGACCGTCGCCGAACTGGTCAAGGGTCTCAGCCTGGAGGCCGCCATCTATGGCGATTCGGCCTTCTACCCCTGGTTCTGGGAGCGCGCCAACGACATCGCCCGCTATGCCCGCGCCATCGCCTGGAAGCAGCGCACGGTGTGCAACCTGTTCCCCGAGCACGCCCAGCTGGCCGCCCTGTTCATGGACTGCGGCGTGCCCATCCTGATCCAGCACATCGAGAAATACGAATATGCCTTCGTCACCGCCAAGGGCTACATCTGGCCCAACGTGGTGGCCGAGGACACCCGCTTCGACACCGACCACTCGGTGGTCGGCTACCTGGCCGCCCGGCACTGGAAGATGCCCGACTACGTCTGCCAGGCGGTGCGCTGGCACCACGACCCGATCAACGTCGAGGATCAGGCCGCCACCCTGATCGCCATCCTGCAGACGGCCAAGCACATCTACAACGTGCAAAGCCTAAAGGACGACAGCGACTGGCCCAGACACGAGACCAAGGCCCTGGAGGAGATCGGCGTCGCCAAGGAAGGCCTGAAGGAATTCGAGGAAGACATCATCGACCGCGCCGGAGCCCACTGAACCATGGCCTACGCGCTGCTCAAGCTGATCCACGTCGGCACCGTCTACATCACCTTCGGCCTGTTCCTGGTGCGCGGTATCTGGATGCTGCTCGACTCGCCCCGACTGCAGGACCGCTGGGTCAGGGTGTTGCCGCACCTCAACGACACCCTGTTGCTAACCGCCGCCATCGGCATGCTGGTGACTGGCGGCCTCAACCCGCTCAGCCACCCCTGGCTGCTGGTCAAGATCGGCGGCCTGCTGCTCTACATCTATCTTGGCACCATGGCCCTCAAGCGTGGCCGGACCAAAGGCCAGCGGGCCGGCTACTTCGCCGCCGCCCTGGCCACGATCGGCTACATCATCGCCGTCGCGGTGACCAAACAGGTCATCCCCGGGGTGGTCTGATGCCCTTAACCGTCATTCCCGCGCAGGCGGGAATCCAGC
>JAAXVP010000029.1 GCA_013335435.1 Thiobacillus sp.
CCGAGCTGGACGCGGTGCGCCACTACACCCGTTTGAGCCAGAAGAACTTCGCCATCGACACCCAGTTCTATCCCCTGGGCTCGTGCACCATGAAGTACAACCCGCGCGCCTGCAACAGCCTGGCCATGCTGCCGCAGTTCCTGGCCCGCCACCCGCTCGCCGACGCCGATACCGGCCAGGGCTTCCTGTCCGCCATGTTCGATCTCCAGAGCATGCTCAAGGAGGTCACCGGCATGGCGGCGGTGTCCATGGCGCCGATGGCCGGCGCCCACGGCGAGTTCGCCGGCGTGGCCATGATCCGGGCCTACCACGACGCCCGCGGCGACACGGGCCGGACCGAGATCATCGTCCCGGACGCCGCCCATGGCACCAACCCGGCCACCGCGACCATGTGCGGCTACACGGTGCGCGAGATCCCCACCGACCGGGACGGCAACGTCGACCTGGAGGCCCTCAGGGCCGCGGTCGGCCCGAAGACGGCCGGCCTGATGCTGACCAACCCGTCCACCCTGGGCGTGTTCGAGAAGACCATCGTCGAGATCCAGCGCATCGTCCACCAGGCCGGCGGCCTGACCTACTACGACGGCGCCAACCTGAACGCCATCCTGGGCCGGGTGCGGCCGGGCGACATGGGTTTCGACGTCATCCACATGAACCTGCACAAGACCTTCTCCACCCCGCACGGCGGCGGCGGCCCCGGCGCCGGCCCGGTCGGGGTATCGGAACGCCTGGTGCCCTACCTGCCCATCCCCTACGTGGTCGAGGAGCGCGGCTTCTACCGTTGGGCCGAGGAGGCCGACTGCCCGGCCAGCATCGGTCGCATGAGCGCCTTCGGCGGCAACATGGGCGTGCTGATGCGCGCCTGGGTCTACGCCCGGATGCTCGGTCGCGAGGGCATGCGCCGGGTGGCCGACTACGCCGCCCTGAATGCCAACTACCTGGCCAGCGAACTGCGCAAGGCCGGCTTCGACCTCGCCTTCCCGGAGCGTCGGGCCAGCCACGAGTTCATCGTCACCCTGAAGAAGCTGAAGGACGGCACCGGCGTCTCCGCGATGGATTTCGCCAAGCGCCTGCTCGACTACGGCTTCCACGCCCCGACCACCTACTTCCCCCTGCTGGTGCCGGAGTGCCTGCTGATCGAGCCGACCGAGACCGAGAGCAAGGAAACCCTGGACGCCTTCGTCGCCGCCATGGCCAAGGTCAAGGCCGAGGCGGAGAGCGATCCCGAGTGGGTCAAGGGCGCCCCCCACGGCCTGCCGGCCAGGCGCCTCGACGACGTCAAGGCGGCGCGCGAACTGGACCTGGCATGGAAATGACGCCGCCCCCGGTCGAGACCAACGAGCACAAGGGCAAGACCGGCCTGAAGCGGGTCTGGAACGCCCTGTTCTATTCCATGGCCGGTTTCAAGGCCGCCTTCAAGCACGAGGACGCCTTCCGCCAGGAGACGATCCTGGCGGCCTTCCTGATCCCGGCCGCCTTCCTGCTCGCCGACGCGGCGCTGGCCCGCGCCCTGATGGTCGGCAGCGTCCTGTTGGTGTTGCTGGTCGAGTTGCTCAATTCCGCCATCGAGGCCACGGTCGACCGCATCTCCCTGGAGAACCACCAACTGGCCAAGCGGGCCAAGGACATCGGCAGTGCCGCCGTGTTCGTATCCCTGGTCAACGTAGTGGTAATCTGGGGTTTGATCCTGACAAGCTAGAACGAGGGGGACGCATGATCAACAACGAGAAACGCCATTTCCACCGGGTCGGCCACGATGCCCGCGCCACCCTGACCTTTGCTGGCCGTGCGGTCTCGTGCACGGTGGAGGACCTCTCCCTGAACGGCTGTCTGGTCGAACTCTCCGAGCCCCGCGAGATCGACGCGGGCCAGGTCTATCACCTGAGCATCCACCTGACCTATTCGATGCACATCACCATGGACGTGGTGCTGGCCCATCAGACCGGCGGCCACGCCGGCTTCCGCTGCGTCAGCATCGACGCCGACAGCGCAAGCCAACTGCGCCGGCTGATCGAACTCAATCTGGGCGACAGCAGCCTGCTCGAACGCGATATGCGGGAACTGATCCGGGGTTGAGGGCGCGCCCTCAGACGGTTTCGCCTTCCCAGGAACGTCCGGCCGGCGTCGCCCAGACCACCCGGTTGCGCCCGGTCCGCTTGGCCTCGTAGAGGGCCGAGTCCGCGACGGAGAACAGTTCCGATTCGCTCTGTCCGTCGTCCGGGGTTTCCGTCGCGCCGCCCAGGCTGATGGTGATCCACGGCTGGACCGGGGAATGCGGGTGCGGGATGCGCAGCAACTCGATCTCCGCGCGCACCTGCTCGGCCAGGGCATGGGCGCCTTCCCGGTCGACCTCCGGCAGCAGGATGACGAATTCCTCGCCGCCGTAGCGGGCGACGAAGTCGCTCGATCGCTTCAGGGCGGCGCGCAGGGTATGACCGACCTGGCGCAGCACGTCGTCGCCGGCCGTGTGGCCGTGGTTGTCGTTGTAGAACTTGAAGTGGTCGACGTCGACCACGATCAGCGACAGGGCGCTGCCGTGGCGCTTGCAGCGCCGCCATTCCTGTTCGTAGACCTGGACGAAGCGGCGCCGGTTGGGAATCTCGGTGAGGGCGTCGAGCAGGGCCAACTGTTCGAGCAGGCGGCGCTGGTGCACCGACTGGATGTGGTTGCGCACCCGGGCGCGCACGATGGAGGGCCGGAACGGCTTCGAGATGTAGTCCACCGCGCCCAGTTCCAGCCCGCGCTCCTCGCTCTCGGCCGAGTCCAGGGCGGACACGAAGATCACCGGGATGTCGCGCGTGCTCTCGTCGTTCTTGAGCCGGCGGATGACCGTGTAGCCGTCCATCTCCGGCATCAATACATCGAGCAGGATCAGGTCGGGCTTGTGCTCGGCCGCCCGCTCCAGGGCCTGGACGCCGTTCTTGGCCAGGATCAGGCGGTACTCGTCCTTGAGCAGTTCGGTGAGCAGGGCGCGGTTCTGCCTTTCGTCGTCGACGATCAGCAGGGTATAGGCGACGTTCATGGCGTTTCCTCCTGCCGCGCCTGCTCCAGGGCCGCGCGCAGGCGCGGCAGGACGGCCAGGGCGGCGTCGTATTCGATGTCCTCGATCAGATCCCGCAACAGGTTGAGCTCGCCCTCCCAGCGGCCGCTCTGGAGGTGCGCGCGGAGATCGTCCAGGGCGCCGCCGGCGCGGGCGTCGTCCTGGCGCAGCAGGTCTTCCAGCAGGCCGAGCAGGGGCAGGGCGGCGTCGATTGCCTGGCTGCCGGCCGGAGTCCGGGCCGACTCGACCTCGCCGAGCGGACGCAGCACCTCGACCACGCGCTTCAGTTCGACGACGAAACGCGCCAGTGCGGCCTCCGAGGCCTCGCCCTTGGCGTAGCGCTCCTCGAGTTGCCGGGCCCGCCGGGACAGTTCGCCGGCGCCGATGGTGGCGGCGGCCGACTTGACCGAGTGGGCCAGGCGGCGCGCCCAGGCATGGTCGTTCGCCGCCAGGGCACGGCCGATGTCGTCGGCGCTGGCGCCGAACTCGGCCGGGAAGCCGGCCAGCATGCGCAGGTACAGGGCCGGGCGCTGCATGTGGTTGGCCAGGCCGCGATCGGTGTCGATGCCTGCCAGGGGCGGGATCACCGCCTCGGCGGCGGCCATCTCCGGCGCCGTCCCGGCGTTGCCGGCGCCGACCGGGATCCAGCGCAGCAGGGCGGTATGCAGGCGGTCGGCGTCGATGGGCTTGGTCAGGTGGTCGTTCATGCCGGCCTCGAGGCTGCGTTCCAGGTCGCCATCCATGGCATGGGCGGTCATGGCGACGATGGGCAGGTCGCGAAAACGCGGCTCGGCGCGCAGTTCCCGGGTCGCCGAGAGGCCGTCCAGCACCGGCATCTGGATGTCCATCAGGACCAGGTCGTAGTCGCCCGCGCGGACCTTGGCCACCGCCTCGCGGCCGTCGCCGGCGGTGTCCACGCGCATGCCGGCGGCGCGCAGGTATTCCAGGGCGACCTCGCGGTTGAGCCTGACGTCGTCGACCAGCAGGACATGGGCGCCGCGGATCGCCGCCAGGTCCCACTGGCCGGCCTGGTCGCGCTGCCGGTCGCGCCGGCTGGCCTCGGCCATGGCGTTGCCGAGCAGGACTTCGAGGAGGGCGTCGTAGAGGGTCGATTCGCTGACCGGCTTGGCCAGGACGTGGCGGATCCCGGCCGCCTCGGGGTGCTCGGCGGCACTGTCGCCGGTGCCGGCGGTGATCAGCAGGATGGCCGGCGCCCGGCCCGGAGCGGGGTACATCGCCCGGATGCGCCGCGCCGTCTCGATGCCGTCCAGGCCCGGCATCAGCCAGTCGAGCATGACCAGGTCGTAGGATGTCTGTGCCGCGCCGATCCGGGCCAGGGCGGTCTCGCCGTCCGCACAGGCGTCGACGCCGATGCCGAAGCCCGCCAGCATGGCCCCGATCACCGCGCGCGCGCTGGCGTTGTCGTCGACCAGGAGGACGCGCCGGTCGGCCAGCAGGTGGGAGTGCGCCGGCGCCGGCTGTTCGTCGGCCAGCCCGGCCACGATGTCGAAGCGGAAGGTGCTGCCGGCGCCCGGCTCGCTTTCCAGGCCGATGCCGCCGCCCATCATCTCGGCCAGTTGCTTGCAGATCGCCAGGCCGAGGCCGGTGCCGCCGTAGCGCCGGGTGATGCTGTCGTCGACCTGGGTGAACGGATTGAACAGTTCGCGCTGGCGCGCTTCCGGGATGCCGACGCCGGTGTCGCGGACCTCGAAGCGCAGGGTGGCCCGGCCGGCGGCCGTGCCGGCCAGGCCGACCCGGACCACCACCTCGCCGGCCTCGGTGAACTTGACCGCGTTGTTGACCAGGTTGACCAGGATCTGGCCCAGGCGCAGGGGGTCGCCGATCACCCGCCTGGGTACCTCGGGGTCGATGTGGAAGAGCAGTTCCAGGCCCTTTTCCTGGGCCTTGAGCGCGACCACCCCGGCGACGTTGCGGATCACCTGGTTGAGGTCGAAATGGATGTTCTCCAGGGACAGCTTGCCGGCCTCGATGCGGGAATAGTCGAGGACGTCGTTGATGACCCCGAGCAGGGCGTCGGAGGCGGCCAGGATCTTTTCCTGGTAGTCGCGCTGGCGCACGTCCAGGCGGGTCTTCAGGAGCAGGCGGCCGAGCCCGACGATGGCGTTCATCGGGGTGCGGATCTCGTGGCTCATGCGGGCCAGGAAATCGGACTTGGCCCGGTTGGCCCGGCGTGCCTCCTCGGTGGCCAGGTTGAGGGCGTGGGTGCGCGCCTCGACCAGCAGTTCCAGGTTGTCGCGGTAGCGGCGCAATTCCCGGTCGCGGCTTTGCAGGGTGTCGATCAGGCTGTTGAAACCGCGCCCCAGTTCGGCGATCTCGTCCTCGCCCGGGATGTCGGCCCGTTCCGCCAGGGTGGCGTCGTCGGCCAGGCGCCGCATCAGGCCGTCGAGCTGCTCGACCGGGGCGGAGAGACGGCGCACGACCCGGCGCGACAGCCAGAACGAGGCCGCCAGGGCGACGAGCAGGAGCCCGGAGGACTCCAGCATGGTGTGCCGGAAGGCGGCCTGCATGGTCGCCAGGGAAGCGGTCAGTTCGACCGTGGCCGGGGTGCCGCCGCCGGGCGCCACGGTATCCCATACCGTCAGACGGTCGGCCGCGAAACGATAGCCTCTCGGCGCGGCCGGCGGCGCGGCGGCGGTTTGGCCGGGGCGGCCGAACTCGGCGAACAGGCCCTGCCCGGGCATGTACAGGCGGGCGCTCAGGATGGCCGGGTTGCTCTCCACCGAGGCCAGGAGCTGCTGAGCCTCGCGCCGGTCGGCGAAGGCGAGCGCCGCCTGGCTGTTGTAGGCAAGCATGCGGGCCTGGGCCGAGAGCGAGGCGGTCCATTCCGCGTGCAACAGGCGCTGCTGCTGGACGTAGAACAGGGCGAACACCCCCGTGGCGGCGAGCAGCAGGGCGCCGAAGGTCAGCACGACCAGCTTGTCGCGTATCGTCCGGGGGGGCAGGAAACGGCGCGGGTTCACGGTTCGACGATCCTGGCCAGGCGCAGCAGCTGGGCGTTGAACTCGATGCCCAGGCGCAGCGCCGCCTTGCGGTTGATCAGGATCTGGACGCCCGATTTGTCCGGGTTGGGCACCAGTTCCACCATGCCGCCGGCGCGCGCGAAGCCGGGGATGTCGGATACGGTGACCATCCTGCTGTCGCGCAGCCGGCGCAGGATGGCGTCCAGGTTGTCGGCCTGGTCGCGGGCGATGAACAGGAAATCGCAGCGCATGCCGCTGCTGACGCCGTCCAGCGTCTGGTAGCTGCTGCCGCTGGGGCTGCTGACGGACAGTTTCTCCAGGGAGTCGACCACCGGGGTGTCGCCCAGTCCGCACAGGTAATGGGATCGGCCGCGATTGTTGTCGGCCAGGTAGACGAAGGGCGGCAGCTTGTAGAACAGCACCGCCTTGACCGCGTTTTCCGAGACCGGCTCGGTCTCGCTGCCGGCATGCGCGGCCAGGCCGCCGGCCAGGAGCAGGCAGCAGAGCGCCAGGCGGAGCCGGCTCGGCGGGGGGGGTCGGGTTAACCGCACGCTAGAAGCGATATTCCAGGGATGCCACCCAGCTCCTGGGTTGCTGCGGCATGTCGTAGAAAGTCCGGCTGGCCGAGCCGTGGGCGACGTGGTAACGGCGGTCGAACAGGTTGTAGACGTCGAGCCAGAGGCTGGTATTGCCATCCAGCAGCTTGTGCCAGCCCAGGTGCAGGTTCACCACGGTATAGCCGTCGGTCATGCAACGGTCCGGCGCGACCATGGTCTGGGTGCATTGCTGGGTCAGGAGGGTGCTTGGCTTCTTGCGCCCGTTGCTGGTGTCGCCGACCATCAGGATGCGCGGCGTGACGGTGAAGCGGTCGCGGTAGCGCAGGGTGACGCCGAGCTTGAACTTGTGCTCGGCCACCCAGGGGATTTCCCAGTCGACGCCGTCGCCCTCGTCGATCTCGCCCTCCACCCAGCTGGCGCTGCCCCAGAGATCGCCGGTCCAGTCGTCGCCGAGCTTGAAGCGCCACTGCGCCATGAGGTCGAGGCCGGTCTGGGTCTGGCCGCCGGCGTTGCCCTTGGTTTCCGGATTGACCAGGATGGCGCCGGGGATGGCGTCGGTGTCGGTCGAGGGCTGGGTGACGATCAGGTTGCGGATTTCGCTGCGGTAGGCGTTGGCGACCACGTTGAGGTTCTGGCGTGGGCGCCAGTCCCAGGTCAGGCTGAGGGTCTTGGCCTTCTCGGGCTGCAAGTCGAAGTTGGGGATGCGGAAGCTGGTGCCGATATACAGGCCGTCGGCGTTCGTGGCGCCGCTGAACACGCCGTAGGAACTCAGGTACTCCTCCGGCGACGGCGCCCGGAAGGCCTCGCCGTAGAGGGCCTTGAACAGGTGCCGGTCGCCGGCGCGCCAGGTCGCGCCCAGGCGCGGGTTGAGGGTCTGGCCGTATTCGGAATGGTGGTCCAGGCGCAGGCCGGCCATGGTCGAGAAGCGGTCGTTCCACTCCGACTGGATCTGGGCGTAGGCCGACAGGTTGTGGAAGGCGGCGTCATAGATCTGGAACGGCAGGTCGGTGTTGGGGTACAGGTAGCCCTGGTCCTCCGGATCCTTGCCGGTATCGTAGGGGGCGGGCAAGGAGGCGGTCTCGATGGCGTAGTACTTCTGGTAGCCGAGGCCGGCCTGGACCCGGTGGCGCTCGTCCAGGCGCCAGTTGATGTTCTGCTCCACGGCCAGGCGCTCGCCCAGGACGTAGGAATAGCCGTCGGTGTAGCCGTTGTACCAGTTGTGGTACTTGGCGCCCGGGTCGACCTCCATGCGCGAGTAGTCGACCACCAGTTCGCCGCTCAGGTTGGCGCTGGGCGTGAAACGGTACTTGCCATACAGGGTGTCGGTCTGGGTGATCCAGCGCGAATCGTCGAGGTAGATCGCCGTGGCCGGCGGATCGCCGGTGCTGGTCAGGCTGCGGAACACGTTGCGGTAGAAACCGAAGCTGAGGTCGTCGCCGACGTCCAGGCGCGCGTACAGGCTGCGGCTGGCGATGTCGCCGACGTAGTCCTCGCGGTCCGCGGCGGCGATGCCGCCGGCGTCGACCTTGGCGAATTCGGTCGGATAGTAGTCCTGCAGCGGGGCTCGGTCGGAGCGCTGCCAGTGGCCGCCGAGGTTCAGGCCGATGCCGCCGGCGGTCATGAAGCCAGCCATGAAGGAGGCCTCGCCGGTACCGAAGTTGCCGGCGCCGACCTCGGCCCAGCCGCCCTCGCGGTGGCCGGCATGGTCGGTGATGATGTTGACCACCCCGGCCACCGCGTCGGCGCCGTACAGGGCGGCGGCCGGGCCGTAGAGGAATTCGACCTGCTTGGCGTGGTACAGGGACAGGTTCTCGGCGACCGGGAAGTTGCCGCCGGCGGGATGGCCGATGCGCACGCCGTCGAGCATGACCACCAGCTTGTTCGGGCCGGTGTAGCCCTGCACGCTGAACTGGTTGAACTGGGACGACTTGGTGCCGCGCATGAAGTCGACGCCGGGCATGTCCTCGAGCAGGTTGGCCAGGTTCTTGTAGCGGCGCTCGCGAATCTGCTCGCGGGTGACCACGACGATGTGCGCCGGGGTCTGGTCGCGCGTCTCCTCCTGGCGCGAGGCGGTCACCACCGGCAGCTTGATCAGTTCGTCCAGGGACAGCGGCAGCAGACGCTGCAGATCGGCCTCCGCCGGTTCCAGCGCCCAGGCCGAACCGGACCAGCAGAGCAGGGCAAGGCCGATGAGCCGGTCGAGCCGTCGGCGGCGGGACACCATGATGCTTCTCCTGAATGGGCGTGATATTACTTAAGTAATATTACTCTCCATCCATGGCCTGAAGAAGCGGCGTTTGGCCCGCCGTCAGCGCCGGCCCATGGCGCGGGACAGGGCGTCGGCCATGGCGCCGCCGGCCGGTTCCGGCTGGCGTTGCCGGGCCATGGCGGCGCGCCCGGCCATGCCGCCCCCGGCGGGCTGGGACGGCCGGGCCTCGTCGCTCATGCGCATGGTCAGGGCGATGCGCTGGCGCGCGATGTCCACCTCCAGCACCTTGACCCGGACGATGTCGCCGGCCTTGACCACTTCGCGCGGATCCTTGACGAACTTGTTCGCCAGGGCCGAAACATGGACCAGGCCGTCCTGGTGTACGCCGATGTCGACGAAGGCGCCGAAGTTGGCCACGTTGGTGACCACGCCTTCCAGCACCATGCCGGGTTGCAGATCCTTCAGGCTCTCGACGCCGTCCTTGAATGCCGCGGTCTTGAACTCCGGCCGGGGGTCGCGGCCGGGCTTCTCCAGTTCCTTCAGGATGTCCTTCACGGTCGGCAGGCCGAAGCGTTCATCGGTGAACTTCTTGGCATCGAGCCGGCGCAGCACGTCGGTATTGCCGATCAGGCCCTTCACCGGCAGTTTGGTCTCGGCCAGGATGCGCTCGACCACCGGATAGGCCTCCGGGTGCACCGACGAGGCGTCGAGCGGGTTGGCGCCGCCCTGGATGCGCAGGAAGCCGGCGGCCTGTTCGAAGGTCTTGGCGCCCAGGCGCGGCACGTCCTTGAGGACATCCCGGCTCTGGAAGGCACCGTGCTGGTCGCGCCAGGCGACGATGTTGGCGGCCAGGCTGGTGTTGAGGCCGGATACCCGGGCGAGCAGGGGCGCCGAGGCGGTGTTGAGGTCGACCCCGACGGCGTTCACGCAGTCCTCGACCACGGCGTTCAGGCCGTGCGCCAGTTTGGTCTGGGAGACGTCGTGCTGGTACTGGCCGACGCCGATCGCCTTGGGCTCGATCTTGACCAGTTCGGCGAGCGGGTCCTGCAGCCGGCGGGCGATCGACACCGCGCCGCGCAGGCTGACGTCCAGTTCGGGAAATTCGCGCGCCGCGAACTCGGAGGCGGAATAGACCGAGGCGCCGGCTTCGCTGACCACCACCTTCGACAGCCCCGCCTCGGGGAAGCGCCGGATCAGGTCGGCGGCCAGCTTGTCGGTCTCCCGGCTGGCGGTGCCGTTGCCGATGGCAATCAGTTCGGCCTTGTGCTTGTCGGCCAGGATGGCCAGGGTCCGGAGCGCGCCTTCCCAATCGTTCCTGGGTTCGTGCGGATAGACGGTGGCGGTGTCGAGCAGCTTGCCGGTGCGGTCGACCACCGCGACCTTGACCCCGGTGCGGATGCCCGGATCGAGGCCGATCACCGCCTTGGGGCCGGCCGGGGCGGCGAGCAGGAGGTCCTTCAGGTTGGCGCCGAAGACCCGGATCGCCTCTTCCTCGGCGCGCTCGAACAGGGCGTTGAACAGTTCCAGCTCCATGGACAGGGACAGCTTGACCCGCCAGGTCCAGCGTACCGTGTCGGCGAGCCAGCGGTCGCCCGGCCGGCCGGAGTCGCGGATGCCCCAGTGGCTGGCGACCATGCCCTCGCAGGCGTTGGCGGCGCGGCTCGTGGCCGGGCTTTCCTGCAAGTCTTCCGGCAGTTTCAGCTCCAGCCGGAGAACGGACTCGTTGCGGCCGCGGAACAGGGCCAGGGCGCGGTGCGAGGGGACGTCCTTGAGCGGCTCGGAATAGGCGAAGTAGTCGCGGAATTTCTGGCCCTCGGCTTCCTTGCCCTCCTGCAGGGTCGAGACCATGACGCCGTAGTCCTGCAGATGACTGCGCAGCTTGCCGAGCAGGCCGGCGTCCTCGGCGAACTTCTCCATCAGGATCTGGCGGGCGCCGTCCAGGGCCGCCTTGGTGTCGGGTACGCCCTTGTCGGCGTCGACGTACTTCTCCGCCTCGGTCTCGGGCGCCAGGGTCGGGTCGGCCAGCAGGGCCAGGGCGAGCGGCTCCAGGCCGGCCTCCTTGGCGATCTGCGCCTTGGTGCGGCGCTTCGGCTTGTAGGGCAGGTAGAGGTCTTCCAGACGCTGCTTGGTCTCGGCGGCCTCGATCTCGGCCTTCAGTTCGTCGCTCAGCTTGCCCTGTTCGGCGACGCTGGCCAGCACGGCGGTGCGACGCTCCTCCAGTTCGCGCAGGTAGGTCAGGCGTTCCTCCAGGTTGCGCAACTGGGTATCGTCGAGGCCGTCCGTGGCCTCCTTGCGGTAGCGGGCGATGAAGGGCACGGTGGCGCCCTCGTCGAGCAGTTGGACGGCGGCGGTGATCTGGGCGAGGCGGGCGCCCAGTTCACGGGCGATGCGTTCTTCTATGTGCGGCAACATGTCTCATGGCTGGGGTGTAAATGGCCGGGCAGAATGTGCCAACGACCGGGTGGTGGCAAGTCTTGACATGACCGCCGAGGCCGTTCCCGGCCGCCGTTTATCGTTAAAAGAGTAAAAAGTACTTAATTTTTCTGCCGTTTTTCCGATAATAGCGTTGCGCGTCATGTTGTTTGGGCGCGACCTTACAAGGGCAAACCCGTCGAAAGGCGGGGGCGCAAAGTCACCGGTCTAACAGGCTGCGGCCTCATGACGGCGGGATTGCTAAGGCACTGACGGAGGTGTTTGTGCCGATTCTCGGGCGATCCCAGGCTTGCTTCCCTTGTCGGCCGCCGTTGGACGCGGGCAATGGTCAGGAGTCGGGTCATGGATGCTGCTCGTAACAATGTCATGCAAATGAGCGATTTCGCGCACGCGCGCGTCAAAGCCGTCGACACGCCCCGCAGTCCCCTGGACGAATGCCGTGAAATGGCCACACTGCGCCTGGGCGGCGTCCTCCACGACGGCCTCATCCTGGCGGCCGGCCAGTTCCGCCGGATGTTCGAGCAATCCACCGGTAGCGAGATCTGCCACCTGTACATGGAGGCCATGGAGCTGGCGCGCGACCGCGCCGAGGCCATAGGCGAAGCCTTTCGCGGCTACTACCTGTCCGGCTTCAACGGCAAGGCCAGGCGCAGCGCGGCGGCTCCTGCCCTGGGGTTCATGGCCGGCGAGCTCAGCCTGCTCGATCCGGACGACCTGGAAGTCTCCCTGGCGGCCGACAATATGGCCAATGCCATCTTCAACGCCTGTAGCGAGGAGTTGTATGGTCTCGGCAAGCGGATCGGTCTCCTGATCAACCAGCCCGACCTGAGCCACGACGACAGCCCCCTGGGTCCGAAGACCATAGGCAAGGCCGTCATGGATGCCCTGCACGCCGAGGGTGCGTCGCTCAAGGTGCGTCTACTCATAGCTACCCAGTTGGGCCATTTCCTGCCCGAGCGGGTACGTGATATTTATAGGGAAATCAATGCCAGACTGGCGGAACGTAATGTTCTGCCTACTATTCCGGTTGGCCAGAAGCGTCCATCGACCCAGGAGCACACCATGCAGGTCCAAACGGCAGCCCAGACCATGTCGGAGGACAATCTGTTCGGCGTACTTCAGCGCCTTCTGAGCGGCAACCTGGCGCCCACGCCTTTGCAGGCCCCGGCCATCCCGGGCGAGGCGGCCGAGCAGGCGCCGGCGCGGAGCGGCCTCATGCAGGCCCTGGACCAGCTCCAGCATGGCCGTGTCGAGAGTGCCGGCCTGGCCGGGATCGATCCGGCCAAGCTCGCCGGCGGCCAGGCCAACGTCCTGCGCGACCTGCGCGGCGGCGACATGGCCGGCATGATGAATCCCCTCGACAGCATGACCCTGGACATCGTCGCCATGGTGTTCGACTACATCTTCGGCGACGCCCGCATTCCCGACGCCATCAAGGCGCTGCTGGGCCGCCTGCAGATTCCCATGCTCAAGGTGGCGATGCAGGACAAGAGCTTCTTCTCGCACAAGAACCATCCGGCGCGCCGCTTCCTGGACGGGCTGGCCGAGGCCGCGATCGGCTGGGATCCGGCGGAGGGCCACGAGGGTGGTCTGTACCGCGAGGTGGAGCAACTGGTCGACGGCATCCTGGAACATTTCGAGGACAACCTGGAAATCTTCGAGGCCTCGCTCGCCGACCTGCGTGCCTGGCTGGATGCCGAGAAACGCCAGGCCGACCGCCAGGCCGCGCGCAGCGCCATGGCGGTGAAGTCGCGTGAACTGGCCGAGCATAGCCGGCTGGTCGCCCATGACGAGGTCGAAGCCAGCCTGCTGGGGCGTCCGGTGCCGCCCCTGATCCGGAGTTTCCTGAACGATCACTGGATCGTCCTGCTGGCCGAACTGCACCTCAAGGTGGGCGGCGAGAACGAGGTCTGGAAGGGTGCCGTGCAGACCATGAAGGACTTGATCTGGAGCGTGAAGCCCAAGGCCGACGCCGTGGCGCGCAAACGCCTGGTCAGCCTGTTGCCCGGCCTGCTCAAGCGCCTGGACGAAGGGGTCAAGTATCTGGGCCTGCCCGAGAAGGAACGCAATACCTTCTTCGCCGGCCTGGTGAAATACCACGCCGAACTGGTGCGCGCCGGCAAGCTGGCGGAAAGCGTCGCCATTGCCGAGCCCGTGGCCGGGTCGGCCGAGGCGATCCCGGTCATCGACATGAAGGCCGATTTCGAGCCGGTCGAGCCGGCTGCCGAGGTTGCCGAGGCGGTGGTCGAGGCGGTCCTCGATACCGGCATCGAGCCGGAGACCGGCCCCCTGGCCTTCAAGGAACTGGCCGGGCTCAGGCGCGGCAGCTGGATCGCCTACCGGCAGGACAACGGCGAGGAAGTGCGCGCCAAGCTGTCCTGGATCAGCCCGCTGCGCGGCGTATTCCTGTTTACCAACCGGCATGGCCAGCGCGCCATGTCGATCAACGCCGAAGGCCTGGCGGCCAAGCTGAACGCCGGCCAGGCGCGCCTGCTCGACGCGCCGCCCCTGATCGAGCGCGCGGTCGACAGCATGATGGAACAACTCCAGCGCCATGCCGCCTGAGGCAGCCCCCCGACTGCCCAGCTTCCTGGTCCGCCAACCCCTGCTGGACAGCCAGTACCGGGTGGCCGGCTACGAATTCAGCGTGCGCGACCGGGCGCCCCTGGAGGTGCTGCCCGGTGCCACCGATCTCGACCAGGTGCGCGACGAACACCTCATCGCCAGTGTCGTCGACCTCGAATACCAGGGTGCCCTGGGCAATCGCCTGACCCTGCTCGATCTGGCTCCGATCACCCTGGACAACCCCATGCTGGCGGAACTGCCTGCCGGCAAGGTCGGCATCGTCCTGCCCGCCTCCATGGCCGACCTGGTCGAACGTACCGCCGCCTTGGCCAAGGCCGGACTGGTCCCGGTCGTCGACGACGACGGCCTGTCGGCACCCTTGCCGCCGGGTTGCGAATGGGTCCGACTGGACAGCAACCGGCACGATGCCCTGGCTCTGGGCGAGCGCGCCGGCTACCTGCGCCGGCAAGGCGCCAGGCGGCTGATCGCCGGCAACGTCGGCTCGGAGGAGGCCTTCGAGGTCTGCCGCAAGCTGGCCTTCGACCTCTGCCAGGGCGGCTTCCTGACCCAGCCGCGTACCGGCGGCGAGCGCAAGCTGAGCACCGGCGTCATGCAGGTCATGGAACTGCTCAACCTGGCCCATGAGAAGGCGGCCATCGAAAAGATGGAGGCGGTGTTCAAGCGCGATGCCGCCCTGACCTACAAGCTGCTGCGCTACATCAACTCGCCCGCCAACGGCCTCATCCGCACCATCCAGTCGATCGGCCAGGCCCTGGTCTGGCTCGGCTACGACCCCCTATACCGCTGGCTGACCCTGCTCCTGTTCAGCGCCGGCCAGTCCGGCGGCCGCGACGAGGCCCTGTTGCGCAACGCCCTGGTGCGCGCCCGCTTCATGGAGAACCTGGGCAGCACGCGGGTCGCTCCCGAGCAACGCGGCGGTCTGTTCATCGTCGGCATCCTGTCGCACCTGGAAGCCCTGCTCAATCTGCCCATGAACCAGGCGCTGGAGCCGCTCCGGCTGCCCGACGCCATGCGCGAGGCCCTGGTGGCCGGCGCAGGGGCCTACGCACCCTGGCTGAAACTGGCCCAGGCTTGCGAGCATTTCGACCAGGAGGCGGTCAATGTCCTGGCGGACGCGCACGGCTTGACCGCCGACGAGGTCAACCTGGCCCACGTCGATGCCCTGATCTGGTCGGAGTCGTTGGAACAGTGAACCGTTACGGGCCGGCCGCCTATCCCAGCAGCCATCCCGGAGGGCGCCATGACCTGGCATAAATGGTGGGGCGCCAGCCAGTGGGCGGCCTATCTGGAACATATCGACCTGCCCGCCAAGGCGGCCACCAAATGGGCCCTGCACGAGCTGGAAGAAAGCCGGGGCGACCTGCTGGCGCCCAAGGACCTGGCCGACCTCATGCTGGACGACCCCCTGTTCTCCCTGCGCCTGCTCAAGGAGGCCAACCACCACCTGCCACGCCACCTGGCGCGCGACATCACCACCCCGCTCGGCGCGGTGCTGGCGCTCGGCATGCGGTTCTACTCCGAGCACCTGCTCGCCGCCCAGGACGCCGACGAGACCAATGCCGGCTTCGTGGTCTGCGAATGGCGCGCCGTCCTGGCCGCCCGCATCGCCTACCTGTTCGGCTCCTATCACCACGATCTCGATCCGGGTGAACTGGCGCTGGCCGCCCTGCTCTCCAACATGGCCGAGATCGAACTCTGGGCCTTCGCCCCGGAGCTGCCCCAGGCCGCCCTGGACATGCTCAAGAGCGGCCGGGCCCAGCGCAGCGACCAGGCCCAGCAACTGGCCTGCGGCTTCGCCTTCAAGGAACTGACCTTGATGCTGTGCGAGCGTTGGCAATTGCCCAACCTGATCGTGCAGCTGATCCGCGGCGACGAGAACATGCGCGCCCGCCTCGCCCGCCTCGCCGTCGATACCGCCCGCCACCTGGGCAACGGCCCCGACGACCCGGCCTTGCCGCACGATATCGCCGAGGCGGCCCGGCTGACCGGCGCCAGCCTGGCCGGCGTGGTCCAGTCGCTGCCCATCCTGAGCGATGCCGAAAAGGCCGGACTGCTGGCGGCGGCCGAGGCCTGCCGGCACGAACCCGCTACAGGGAGTCGATGATCCGGCGCACCGGCGTCGGCAGGGCCGCCTGACGCGCCTCGGCCGGGGTCAGCCAGAGCGTGCCCGGCTCCCGTGCGCCGTCCTGGCGCGGTGCCACCGCCAGCGCCTTGGGCTGGATGGCGAGGCGGAAATGGCTGAAGGTGTGGCTCAGCCCGGGTAGTTCCGCCAGGGGCTCCGCCGCATAGCCCAGGCGCCGCGCCGCGGCCACCGGATCCTCGTCGGGCGAGCATTCCGGCAGGCTCCAGAGACCGCCCCAGATGCCGGTCGGCGGCCGCTTCTCGAGCAGGATCTCGCCGGCGCGCCGGAGCACCAGCATCACCGTCGCCTTCTCGGGCAGGGCCTTGCGCGGCCGCGCCGTGGGCAGTTCGGCCTGGCGACCGTCGCGGTGGGCGATGCAGTCGTCGGTGAACGGGCAGCGCGGGCAGTCGGGCCGGCTGCGTCGGCATAGCGTCGCACCCAGGTCCATCAGGCCCTGGGTGTAGGGCCGGATGCCGTCCGCGGGCAACAGCGCCTCGGCCAGTTGCCAGAGCCGATTCTCGACCTTCTTGTCGCCCGGCCAGCCGTCGACGCCGAACAGGCGGCAGAACACCCGCTTGACGTTGCCGTCCAGGATCGCCCGGCGTTCGCCAAAAGAAAAAGCGGCGATCGCCGCCGCGGTCGAGCGGCCGATGCCGGGCAGGGCGGCGATGGCCTCGACGTCGCGCGGGAAGACACCGCCATGCTCGGCCATGACCTTCAGCGCGGCGGCATGCAGGTTGCGGGCGCGGGCGTAGTAGCCGAGGCCGCTCCACAGGGCCAGGACATCGTGCTCGGGCGCCGCGGCCAGTCCGGCGAGGTCGGGGAAGCGGGCCATGAAGCGGGCGTAGTAGGGGATCACGGTGTCGACCTGGGTCTGCTGCAACATGATCTCCGAGACCCAGACGGTGTAGGGGTCGGAAACCTGCCAGGGCAGGTCGTGGCGGCCGTGGCCGCGCTGCCAGTGGATCAGGCGGGGGGCGAAGTCGGCGGTGGCTGGGATGGCGGGATGGATGATCATGTTCCGTGATTATCCCGGATTGGCTGAATCTGCCCAGGTTCGGTGAGGTTGGGATATTCCCTGTATTGCCCTACGCCTATTTCCAATTGATATACCGCTTGCGGTGCGAGGCAGCACAGTCGCGCAAGTACAGGTTAACGAGGCTCTGGTATGCGACTGCTTGGTGACTCATATGCCCCAACCCTGATTGACACAACGAATACCCGCGGTTGATGTGCGCTCGAACCGCTCTTTCACCAAATTGCCCCTGAAAGCCTTTGTTATCGCCGTATGCCACTCAGTGTCGTCACGTCTTACCACTGCAATTAGGGATTGATCGGGCTTCCCGTCTAGCTCGCACATGGCAAAAATCACATCTTCCCCGGGTTTGGTACGTGGGTATGGCATTCGATCCAGAATGAGCCACCTGGGTTTATTCGGCTCTACCTGCGGCGCGGTCTTCTGTAAATAGAGATATAGGCTGCCATTCTCTCTCATTAGTTCGATTCCAAAGGCGCAACTACGCTCTGGGGCTGCAGGATCGGAAATGCAAGCGCCTCCTTTGCTCTCAACTCCATGCGGATACGGCGGTACGACAGTTCCAATGAGGGAACCGCCCAAAGCCAGATTCGGGATCAGGATGAAAATTGTTGCAACGTTTCTTTTCATGCTTCCGTCCTTGTGTTGCACATCATTACATGTCGGTTGTATCGCACAGCAAAGCAGTCAGAAGCCATCCGATTCCGTCGCCGCGTCAGGGATGTGGTTGAAGGCGATGCGCATGGGCGCCTCGTGGGCGGCCAGGAAGGCGCCGCCGAAATAGAGCGCGTCGTTGCCGAACTTGCGCCGGACCTTGTCGAAGGCGGCGTCGAGGCCGGGCGAGCGGGTGCCGTCGGCGAACAGGGGCAGGGTCTCCTGCTCGGCCGGGGCCAGGCCGGACAGGACCACGCCGACCTTGGTCGGTTCGCCCCAGCGGGCCTTCGGCCCGTCCCCCTCACCCCTGCCCTCTCCCTCGGAGGGGAGAGGGGGGCGAGGGGTCGCTTCGCTCCCTGTTCGACCTTGGCCCGGCCGCTCGGCCCACAGGCCGGCCAGGATGCGCAGGAAACCCAGGGTGTCCGACATGGGGGTGAACTTGGCGGTGCTCTCCCAGGCATCGTGCCGGCGCCAGGACACCCGGATGCTCATCCGGCTGGCCAGATAGCCCTCGGCGCGCAGCCTGAGCGCGGCCTTCTGGGTCAGCTTGGAGAGCACCGACCAGGCGCCGTTGCCGTAGCGCAGGTGGGGCGGCAGGACGTGGGAATGGCCGATGCTGCCGCGCCGGCTGGGTGGCCGGACCACCTCGATGCCGCGCAGGCGGTCGTGGTAGCGCTCGCCCTCGACGCCGCCCCAGACCCGGCGCAGCTGCTCCCGGCTGGCCGCGCACAGGGCCTCGACGCTGTAGATGCCGTAGCGGTTCAGGCGCTCCAGCATGTGCCGGCCGATGCCGTTGAGGTCTTCCAGCTTGAGGCCGTAGAGCGCGTCCGGCAGGTCCGCCTCGTGGATCACCGTGAGGCCGTCCGGCTTCTGCATGTTGGAGGCGGTCTTGGCCAGGAAACGGTTCGGGCCGATGCCGATCGAGCAGGTCAGGATCTCGCCGGCCTCGGCGCGCAGCTTTTGCTTCACCTGGCGGGACAGTTCGCGGATCACTTCCTCGCGCTGCCAGCTGCCGGTCAGGTCGCAGGCCACCTCGTCGATGGACAGCACCTCGCCGACCGCGATCACGCTGTCGACGATGGCCATCAGCTTGTGGTGCATCTCGACGTAGACCGCCGGGCGGGCCTGGACGAAGACGACATCCGGGCACAGGCGGCGGGCGTCGGCCACCGAGGTGCCGGTGCGCACGCCGTAGCGCTTGGCCTCGCGGCTGGCGGCGATGCAGCAGGTGGTCTCGGCCACCACCGGCAGGATGCCGAGGGGGCGGCCGCGCAGCTCCGGCCTCAGCTGCTGTTCGACCGAGGCGAAATAGGAATTGAAGTCCAGGAGCAGGGCGCGCAGGGGCATGGCAGCGCTCCGGGCATCGGTCTCAGGGCAGGCGGATGGTCGCGGCCATGCCGGCCACCAGGCCGCCGCGCGGGATGGCGACGTCGACCTCGTAGCGGCCGTCGGCCTTGGCGCGCACGGCGGCGACCGTGCCGGCGACCGACTTGCCGCCGACATTGACGCCGGCCTTGGCGCCCGGCTTCAGGCCGGCGGCCTGGCCGGCCGGAATGGCGGCGCGGGCGACG
>JAAXVP010000295.1 GCA_013335435.1 Thiobacillus sp.
CTGAAGAAGTGGAACCGGGCCTGGAAGCTGAAATTGATTGAGGAGACGAATAGTGAATGGCGGGACTTGTATGACGAGATTGTCTAACCCCAGGCCGTCATTCCCGCGCAGGCGGGAAAACGAGCCGGCGCATGCGGCGCTTTGTGGCGAGTTTCGAGCGAAGCGGCCATCCAGCCTAATTGAACTGGGTTCCCGCGTTCGCGGGAACGACGAAAAAGCCCTGGATTCCCGCCTGCGCGGGAATGACGGTGTTTCCGGAGGTGCCGCATGATCCCCGAACTTGGCCATTTTGCCCTGATCCTGGCCCTGCTGCTGGCGCTGGCCCAGGGTTTCCTGCCCATCATCGGCGCGCACCGGGGTAATGCCACCCTGATGTCCGTCGCCCGCCCGGCCGCCCAGGGCCAGTTCGTCTTCGTGGCGATCGCCTTCGGTTGTCTGGCCTATTCCTTCCTGGTCAACGACTTCACGGTCGAGAACGTCGCCCGCAACTCCTTCTCGCAACTGCCCAAGATCTACCGCTTCACCGCCGCCTGGGGCTCGCATGAAGGCTCCATCCTGCTCTGGACCCTGGTGCTGGCGTTCTGGACCATGGCCGTGACGGTGTTCAGCCGCCACCTGCCGGAAGACATGGCGGCGCGGGTGATCGGCGTCATGGGCCTGGTCAGCGTCGGCTTCCTGGCCTTCATCCTGCTCACCTCCAACCCCTTCCTGCGCCTGAACCCGGCCCCGATGGACGGCAACGACATGAACCCGCTCCTGCAGGACCCGGGCATGGTGTTCCACCCGCCCATGCTGTACATGGGCTACGTCGGCTTCTCGGTGGCCTTCGCTTTCGCCATCGCCGCCCTCCTGTCCGGCAAGCTGGACGCCGCCTGGGCGCGCTGGTCGCGGCCCTGGACCACGGTGGCCTGGGTGTTCCTGACCATCGGCATCACCGCCGGCAGCTGGTGGGCCTACAACGAACTGGGCTGGGGCGGCTGGTGGTTCTGGGACCCGACCGAGAACGCCTCCTTCATCCCCTGGCTGGCCGGCACCGCCCTGATCCACTCCCTGGCGGTGACCGAGAAGCGCGGCGCCTTCAAGGGCTGGACCGTGCTGCTCGCCATCATCGCCTTCTCGATGAGCCTGCTCGGCACCTTCCTGGTCCGTTCCGGGGTGCTCTCCTCGGTGCATGCCTTCGCCACCGACCCGACCCGCGGCATCTTCATCCTCGGCTTCCTCGGCGTGGTGATCGGCGGTTCCCTGATTCTGTACGCCATCCGGGTGCCCAAGATGGAAAGCGGCGGCAGCTTCACCTGGTTCTCGCGCGAGTCCATGCTCCTGGTCAACAACGTCGTAGTGGTCGCCGCCCTCGGCTCGGTGCTGCTCGGCACCCTGTACCCGCTGTTCATGGACGCCATGGGCATGGGCAAGATCTCGGTCGGCCCGCCCTACTTCAACTCCGTGTTCGTGCCCCTGATCGCGCCCGCCATGTTCCTCGCCGGCATCGGCCCCCTGGTGCGCTGGAAGCAGGGCAGCCTGCCCGACCTGGCCAAGCGCCTGCGCGTCGCCATGATCGTCTCCGTGGCCAGCGCCCTGCTGCTGCCCTTCCTGGCCGGCGGCTTCAACTGGATGGCCAGCATCGGCATCGGCCTGGCGATGTGGATCGTGTTCACCGTCCTGATCGGCTTCGCCGAGCGTCTCAAGCACGAGCAGGGTAGCAAGCTGGCGGCCCTGAAGGCCTTGCCGCGCGGTTTCTGGGGCATGCAACTGGGCCACTTCGGCCTCGCCTGGGTGGTCGCCGGCATCGCCCTGGTCTCCGCCTACGAGGCCGAGCGCAACGTCAAGATGAACGTCGGCGATACCGTCGAACTGGCCGGCTATGTGTTCACCTTCAAGGGCGCCGAGATGTTCGACGGCCCCAACTACCGGGCCGCGCGCGGCACCCTGGACGTCAGCAAGAACGGCAAGCCGGTCTTCGTCCTGCATCCGGAAAAGCGGGTCTACAACGCCTCCGGCATGCCGATGACCGAGGCCTCGATCGACTACGGCTTCACCCGCGACGTCTACGCCGCCCTGGGTGAGGAGATCGCCGGCAACGTCTGGACCGTGCGGGTCTTCTACAAGCCCTTCGTAGGCTGGTTGTGGATCGCCGGCGGCCTGCTCGCCCTGGGTGGCATCTTCGCCGCCTTCGACCGGCGCTACCGGATCGCCCTCAAGAAGACCGCCGAGACCGTGCCGGCCAAGGGGGCCGCCCTGCAAGGAGCCAAGGCATGAAACGCTGGTTGCCCCTGATCATCTTCGCCGCCCTGGCCGGTTTCTTCTACGTCGGCCTGCACCTGAACCCGCGCGAGGTGCCGTCGCCGTTCATCGGCAAGCTGGCGCCCGCGTTCAAGCTGCCGGTGGTCGGGCAGCCCGGCGCGACCTTCTCGCCCGAGGAGAACAAGGGCAAGGTCTGGCTGCTCAACGTATGGGCGCCCTGGTGCGTATCCTGCCGGCAGGAGCACGAGGCCCTGATGCAGCTCAAGGCCATCGGCGTGCCCGTCTACGGCCTCAACTGGAAGGACAAGGGCCGTGAGGCCGAGGCCCTGCTGGCGCGCGAGGGCAGCCCCTACGTGGTGACGGTGGACGACCTCGACGGCCGGGTCGGCATCGATTACGGCGTCACCGGCACCCCGGAGACCTTCATCATCGACAAGGCCGGCATCATCCGGATGAAGCACATCGGTCCGATCAACGCGGAGAACTGGCAAGAGAAGATCGAGCCGCTCCTCAAGGAGTTGAACAAATGAAGCGCTTTTTCCTGATCCTGGCCGCCTGCCTGACCCTGCCCGCCTGGGCTGGCGAGGCAGTGCCGGTGGGCGAGGACCCGGCCATCGAGGCACGCATGGTCAAGCTGGCCGAGGAATTGCGCTGCCTGGTCTGCCAGAACGAATCCCTGGCCGGCTCGCATGCCGAACTGGCCGAGGACCTGCGGCGCGAGATCCGCGACCAGATGAAGCAGGGCAAGAGCGACAAGGAGGTCGTGACCTACCTGACCGACCGCTACGGCGACTTCGTCCTCTACCGGCCGCCGTTCCGCAGCTATACCCTGCTGCTCTGGCTCGGGCCGGTGGTCTTCCTGGGCATCGGCGGTGTGGCCTGGTATTTCACCATGCGTCGGCGCCGCGCCGTCCAGGCCGCCCAGCAGGTCAGCCCGGAGGCTCTGAAGCAGGCCGCCGACCTGCTGGACGAAAAACAGGATTGAAGTTCATAACGTCATTCCCGCGAAGGCGGGAATCCAGTCTGATTAAACTGGATCCCCGTTTTCACGGGGATGACGAAAACACATTGAGGAGTCCGAATTGAATTCCACCACCACCTTCTGGATCATCGCCGCCGCCTTCGTGGCCTTGGCCTTGGCCTTTCTGCTGCCGCCGCTGTTGCGCAACCGCCAATTGGCCATCCGGGCCGGCCGGCGCAGCATCAACATCGCCGTCTACCGCGACCAGATGAAGGAGATGGAAGTCGACCACCGCAACGGCCTGCTCACCGACGAGCAGTTCGCCGCCGCCAAGATCGAACTGGAGGCGCGCCTGGCCCAGGACGCCATCGAGAACGGCGACGAGGTGCAGCCGGTCAGCCGCGGCGGCCGTGTGCTCGGCGCCGTCCTGGCCGGGCTGGTGCCCGCGCTGGCCTTCGGACTCTATCTCCAGATCGGCAATCCGGCCGCCATCGCCGAATCGACCGCGCGTGGCGAACATGACATCATGAAGCTGATCCAGCAGGTCGAGGAAAAGACCCGTAGCGAGCCGAACAATGTCGAGGCCTGGGCCATGCTGGCCCGCACCTATGCCTCGGTGGGGCACTGGCCCGAGGCCCAGGGTGCCTATGAAAAGGCCTATGCCCTCAAGCCAGACGTGCCGGCGATCATGACCGGCCTGGCCGAGACCATCGCCATCAACAACGACCGCAACCTGCAGGGCAAGCCGATGCAGCTGGTGCTCCAGGCCCTGGAGAAAGACCCTGAGGACATCAAGGGCCTTGAACTGGCCGGTATCGGCAACTTCCAGGTCAAGAACTACGCCCAGGCCGCCTTCTACTTCAAGCACCTGCTCAAGCTGATCCCGCCCGCGTCGCCCTACGCCCAGGACATCGCCGAGGCCCACAAGGAGGCCAAACGGCTTTCGGAGTCCGGCATGACCGGCATGGACAACCTGAGCGACCGGGCCAAGCCTGCCGCCGGCGGCGCCAGCATCACAGGCCAGGTCGAGATTGCGCCGGCGCTCAAGGCCAAGGTGGCCGCCAACGACGTGGTCTTCCTGTTCGCCCGGCCTGCCGCCGGCGGCGCCCCGGTCGCGGCCATCCGCGCCAGTGCCGGCAATATCCCGCTCAAGTTCGAACTGACCGACGCCATGGCC
>JAAXVP010000296.1 GCA_013335435.1 Thiobacillus sp.
TTCCTGATGGGATCGCTCTATTATGGCGAGTTCGGCATTCCCGAGCCGGTCGCCATCCTCGACACGCTCGGGGTCGATTTGGATCGCCGCCACCGCAAAGTGGCCTCTGCGCTCCTGCGGCAGCTCGTGCTCAACCTGCAGGCCCTGCCACGGCGCATCACGCTGGATTTTCGCGACGTGTTTTCCCAAGGATTCGCCTTCGACCGCATTTCCGGTAGCATCCAGATGAATAACGGTTTGCTGCGTACCGACGACCTTGAGCTTTTCGGGCCGGCCGCGCGGGTCTTCATGAATGGGGAGGCCGACGCGGTGCGGGAAACCCAGAACCTGCGGGTCAAGGTCCAGCCGACCCTGTCCGAGTCGATTGCGGTGGGTTCGGCCATTGCGACCACCGGCGCGATCAACCCGGCCCTTGGCCTGGCCGCCTACCTGGTGCAAAAAGCCTTGCGCGACCCCGTGGAAAAGCTGTTCAGTTTCGAGTATGCGGTGACCGGCGCCTGGTCCGACCCCAAGGTCGAGAAGCTGGCATCCCGGCCACCGCTTGCACCCCAATAGCCACGTCAGCGAGGACCTATCCATGACAAGCAATCCGGTCTGCCGCATCGCCGCCGTACAAATGGTTTCCGGCCCCGACGTGGACGCCAACCTGAAGGACGCTGACCGCCTGATCGGTGAAGCCGCCGCCGCGGGCGCCCGTCTGGTGGTGCTGCCCGAATACTTTCCGCTCATCAGCGGCGACGAAACCGCCAAGATCCGCATCCGCGAAGAAGAGGGCCACGGCCCGATCCAGCGTTTCCTGAAGGATGCCGCGCGTCGCCACAAGGTATGGCTGATCGGCGGCTCGTGCCCGATGGAGGCCGACAGCCCGGGCAAGGTCAAGAACTCGACCCTGGTCTTCGACGACGAAGGCCGCCGCGTGGCCCGCTACGACAAGATCCATCTCTTCGGCTTCCAGAAGGGCGACGAGTACTACGACGAATCCGCCACCATCGAGGCCGGCAACGAAGTGGTCAGCTTCGAGGCGCCCTGCGGCCAGGTCGGTTTGTCGATCTGCTACGACCTGCGCTTTCCCGAACTCTTCCGGGCCATGGGCGAGACCGACCTGATCGTCCTGCCGGCCGCCTTCACCTACACCACCGGCCGCGCCCACTGGGAAATCCTGCTGCGCGCGCGCGCCATCGAGAACCAGTGTTACGTGCTTGCCAGCGCCCAGGGTGGCGTGCATCCCAATGGCCGGCGCACCTGGGGCGACAGCCTCATCATCGACCCGTGGGGCGACGTCCTCGCCCGTCTGCCCGAAGGCCCCGGCGTGGTCGTTGCCGACCTGGACCCGGCACGCATCGCCGTAGTCCGCGCCAGCCTGCCGGCCCTCAAGCACCGCAAACTCAGCTAACCGAGCGAATACCCATTCCCCCAGAGACCATGAGCAAGAATCCTGCACCCAATCCCCTGAAGCTCGCCAGCAAGCTGCTCCTGAAGCCCTACGACCTGGATTTCGAGGATCTGGACAAGGTCTTCGGCAAGCTCTTCCGCCACAAGCTCGACTACGCCGACCTGTACTTCCAGTACCACCGCTCCGAGGCCTGGAGCCTCGAAGAAGGCATCGTCAAGTCGGGCAGCTTCAACATCGAGCAGGGCGTCGGCGTGCGCGCCATCACCGGCGAGAAGACCGCCTTCGCCTACTCCGACGACATCAGCCTGAAGGCCCTCAAGGACGCCGCCGACGCGACCCGTGCGATTGCCGACAGCGGGCGCCGCAAGGCCCACAAGATCGAGGCCGTCAAGAAGCCGCCGCTGGCCCTGTACCGGGGTGACAACCCGCACGATTCGCTGGACGACGTCACCAAGGTCAAGCTCCTCGAACGCCTCGAAGCCATGGCCCGCGCCGAAGACCCGCGCGTCAAGGAAGTCATGGCCAGCCTCGTCGGCACCTGGGAAGTCATCATGGTGGCGCGCAGCGACGGCCACCTGGCGGCCGACGTGCGGCCGCTGGTGCGCGTCTCGGTGTCGGTGATCATGGAAGAGAACGGCCACCGGGAGCAGGGCTCCAGCGGGGGGGGCGGGCGTTACGACTACGGCTACTTCACCGACGAAGTGCTCACCGGCTTTGCCAAGGCGGCGGTGCATCAGGCGCGCGTCAACCTGCACGCCAGCCCGGCGCCGGCCGGCAGCATGACGGTGGTGCTCGGCGCCGGCTGGCCCGGCATCCTGCTGCACGAAGCCATCGGCCACGGCCTTGAAGGCGACTTCAACCGCAAGGAAAGCTCGGCCTTCTGCGGCCGCATCGGCCAGCAGGTGGCCGCCAAGGGCGTTACCGTGGTGGACGACGGCACGCTGCCGGATCGCCGCGGCTCGCTGACCATCGACGACGAAGGCAACCCCACCCAGCGCACCGTGCTGATCGAGGACGGCATCCTCACCGGCTACATGCAGGACACGCTGAATGCCCGCCTGATGGGCGTCAAGCCCACCGGCAACGGCCGCCGCGAATCCTTCGCCCACCTGCCGCTGCCGCGCATGACCAACACCATCATGCTGGCCGGCCAGCACGAACCCGCCGAAATCATCGCCTCGGTGAAGAATGGCCTGTACGCCGCCAACTTCGGTGGCGGCCAGGTGGACATCACCTCCGGCAAGTTCGTGTTCTCGACCTCTGAGTGCTACCTGATCGAAGACGGCAAGGTGACCCGCCCGGTGAAGGGTGCCACCCTGATCGGCAACGGCCCCGACTGCCTGACCCGCGTGTCGATGATCGGCAACGATCTGGCCCTCGACCCGGGTGTCGGCACCTGCGGCAAGGACGGCCAGAGCGTGCCGGTTGGCGTCGGTCAGCCCACCCTGCGCATCGACGGCCTGACCGTCGGCGGAACGGGAGGCTGAGCCATGGATCGCCGCACCTTCCTCAGCCTTGCCGGCGTGTGTTGTCTGCCGGCCACGCACCTGTGGGCGGCGCCCGCCGCCGCAGGCCTGTCCCTGCCGTCGGCCATCAACAAGGCCGGGCGTCAGCGCATGCTTTCCCTGCGCATGGCCAAGGCCTGGCTGATGCTGGTGCTGGGCGTGCTGCCCGACAAGGCCAAGCCCCTGCTGACCCAGTCGATCAGCCTGTTCGAACAGCAACTCGGCGAACTCAAGTCCTTTGCCCCCAGCGATGAGGTGCGGGCGGCCTTCCAGCAACTGGAGCAGGAATGGTCCCGCTTCCGGCCGCTGCTGGCCGACTTGCGCAGCGACCCCAAGGCCGTGTGGACCGTCAGCGAGGCAGCGTTGACGGCCGCCCAGAAGCTCACCCAGGCTTACGAGAAGGCGGCCGGTACGGCGCTGGGCCGTCTGGTGAATGTTTCCGGGCGTCAGCGCATGTTGTCCCAGCGCATGGCCAAGGCCTATTTCTTCCGCCAGATGGGCGTCAATGTCACGCAGGCCGGCGAGATGCTCGATGCCGCCGTGAAGGAGTTCGCCAAGGCCCACGAAGAACTCAAGGCCGCCCCCCAGAACTCCGCCCACATCAAGGAAGAGCTGGCCCTGGTCGAGCAGCAGTGGTTCTTCTTCCAGAATGCCCTGGGGATGCGCGATGCCGGCGAGCAGAAGCGTGCCGCCACCAACGTGGCCACCACCAGCGAACGCATTCTTGAACAGATGAACGAAGTGGTCGGCCTCTACGAGAAATCGGCGCGGGATGTCGAATACTGATCGGGCGGGGACGCTCTTCGTGAGCCGTCGTTTCTGGCTGTTTCCGGTGCTGGGCGCGCTGCTGCTGGCCGCCTGTACCACGCCGGTTTCCTCACCGCAGGCCATCCAGCGCCTCGACCCCGCCGAGCTGGCCCGCATCGACGCCGCCCGACCCGGGCGTCCGTTGAGCCTTGACGAGATCGTGCAGCAATCGCGCTTTGTGCCGCCGCCGATTCTCATCGAAACCCTGCGCAGCACCGGCACCCACCATGCCCTGACGCCCTCCCAGGCCATTCGCCTGCGTCAGCAAGGTGTTGCGCCGGAAGTGCTGGATGCGCTTGCCGACGCCCACCAGCGCTGGGTGCAGGATCAGGCCACCGCCGAGAAGGTGCGCCGCGACACCGAACAGGCCGCCGCCCTCGACAGGGCGCGCGCCGAAGCCGAACGTGCTGTTCATCGCGGCGCACGAGCTACGCACCGCAGCCGAATTACGTCCTACCGACCCCCGCGCAGCCGAACATCGTCGCTGATCCGGAAGCCGACACGACTCCGCTCGCGCCGACCGGTCGGCGGCTGCGAGCCTTCTCGCGCTCGAGCGTAAAGGTGCAAGTCAAGTGGATCCCGAACCCGAACAATCCGCAGGAATGGGTCGGCGTGATCTCGCCGGGCGTGAACCTCATCATCGACGGCCTCCCCGGACTCGGCGCCGGCCA
>JAAXVP010000297.1 GCA_013335435.1 Thiobacillus sp.
CAGCCCGAGCCATCCCGCGGCCGGCCCGGAATGGCCATGCGGACGGGTTTCCGCCCGGACCGCCGCAAGCAGGCCGGCACAGGCCAGGGCGATGGGCAGGCGATCCCAGACCAGGCGGAAATTGTCCGGATCGAGGTGGTAGTAGGCCGAGCCTGCGGCGGTCAACGCCAGGCCGGCCAGGAACAGCGTCCAGCCGTGCCGGCCGGCGGCGAACGCGGTGTGGTTGCGCAACGGGTACAGGCGCCAGGCACCCCAGCCGGCGACCAGGGCGAAGCCCAGGTTGGAAAACACGTCCGCGGCATGGCCGACACCGAGCCAGCAAGAATGGTCGGCAAAGCGATGGTAGTCGGGCAACTGGGCGATGGGACCATGGCCGAGCATTGCGGCGGCCAGGGCCACGGTGATCAGCAACGGTAGATGGACCAGCATACGTTTCATGACAGGCTCCGAGACGTGGAAGACACGTCGAGCATGGCAAATAGGCGCGCATTATTAAACCTTGATGAAATACATATCGATATTTATGCTGTTAGGTATCGATATCTAATACTTATGTAATGAACGAAGCTGGCAGACTGCTCGCCACCGTGAAGCGGGAATTGCGCAAGCGGGGTTTGACCTACCACGACGTGGCCGTGGCGCTCGGTCTCTCGGAGGCCAGCGTCAAGCGCCTGTTTGCCAGCGGCCGTTTCACCCTCGACCGCGTGGCCCGATTGGCCGAATTGCTCGGGCTCACTTTGGCGGAACTGGCCCAGGAGGCCATGGCGACGGAAACCAAGATACGGGAATTGACCGTGGCGCAGGAAAACACCCTGGTTGCCGATACCAAGCTGCTCCTGGTCGCGGTCTGCGCCCTCAACCACTGGACCCTGGCCGAGATCGTCGCCGCCTACCGGGTCAGCGAGGCCGAAGGCATCGAGCGCCTAGTGCACCTGGAACGCTTGCGCCTGATCGACCTGTTGCCGAACAACCGCATCCGGATCGTCGTTGCGCGCGATTTCGACTGGCTGCCGGACGGCCCGATCCGGCACTATTTCCGCGCACGCGGCCAGGCCGATTTCCTGGCCTGCGCATTCACACGGACGGATGAGGCCATGCTGTTCGCACATGGCATGCTGACCGAGTCCGGCGCCAAGCAGTTGCGCGCGGAACTGGACAAACTGCGCCGGAAATTCGCCGAATTGCACGACGAAGCCCTGGCTTCCCCGTTCGGCCAGCGCCAGGGTACCGGCCTGATGATGGCGGCACGCCCCTGGGAGCCGCCCGACTTCGCGGCCTTGCGCCGCTAGGCGCGTTCAGCCTTCCGGGAACCGGTAGTTGTCCTGGCTGATCAGGTCGATGCCGCATTGCAGGTTCTCGATCCAGGCCAGGAAGGCGGCGATCGCCTCCTTGCCCTTGAACCAGCGGCCGTGCTGCGGCACCAGCATGTCGACGTCCATGGTCCGGACCATGTTGGCCCACAGGCGGCAGGGCTTGTTGGCGACCATGTAGCGCTTGTGGAAGCCTTCCATCCTGGCGATGTGGGCCTGGACCTCGGCCGCCGTGGTGATCGGCCGGACGATCTCGTCGTGGTGCACCAGGGAGGCGCCCATGTCGCCCGAGAACAGGATCTTCGAGCGGGCGTCGTAGAACTGGAAATTGCCCTCGGCGTGCAGGAAATGGGCCGGTACGGCGTGGATCTTGGTGTCCTTGATCGGGATCACCATGCCCTGGTCGGGAATGCCGACGATGCGTCCCTCCCAGCGGTTGATGGTGCAGAAGTGGGGCACGAAGCGTTCCCACAGCTTGGACACGTAGAGCACGCACTCGGTCGACATCAGCCACTTGTTGAGCGAGGCGACGATGTCCGGATCCTGGTGGGAAGCGAAGATGTATTTCAGCTGCTTGAACGGGAAATACTGCTGCATGGCCATGATCAGGGCGTTGTAGGTCATGTTGCCGGCCGGGTCGATGAGGGCGCCCTCGCCGTCGGTCTCGATCAGGAACTGGTTGGCCTGCACGGCGGAGGTATGGGAGTCGTCGACCAGGTCGTTGAACATCAGGCAGACGTGCCGGCCGTCGTTGTAGAGTTCGATCGCCATACGGTTTTGTCCTTGTTCAACACGCCGGCACAACCGGCGACCGGTGGATTCTACTCAAGCCAGACCAGGCTGGCCATGCGGCCGGTCCGGCCGTCGCGCCGGTAGGAGTAGAAACGGCCGGCATCGGCAAAGGTGCACAGACCGCCGCCGTAGACCTCCCCCACCCCGACCGCCGCCAGGCGGATGCGGGCCAGGGCGTAGAGATCGGCCAGCCATTTCCGCGGCGCCTCGTCCAGGGTGCCCGGCCAGGCCGGCCGGAAGGCGACGGCGGCAAGGGCATGTTGACTGACGAAGGCCTCGCGCACCTCGTCGCCGACCTCGAAGGCATCCGGGCCGATGGCCGCGCCCAGCCAGGCCAGGATCTCGCCCGGCGGCACCGCCATGTGCGCCACGGTTTCCTCCAGCACGCCGGCGGCGAGGCCGCGCCAGCCGGCGTGGGCGGCGGCCACCACCGTGCCGGCGCGGTCGCAGAACAGCACCGGCAGGCAGTCGGCGGTGAGGATGGCGCAGACATGGTTCGGCTCGCGGGCCAGGCTGGCGTCGGCCTGGGGTGGTAATGCCAAGGTTGCTCCCTCACCCCCGGCCCCTCCCCCGAGGGGGGAGGGGGGCGAATTCCCCTCTCCCGCCGGGAGAGGGGGTAGGGGTGAGGGAGCAACGTCACCACACCCCGCCACGCCACAGCCATGCACCTGATTCAGCCACAGCGGCTCGCCCGGCAGGGATTGACGCAGTATCGCCCGATTCGCCGCCACCGCGACCGGGTCGTCTTCGACGTGGCCGGCCGGGTTCATGCTGTCCCAGGGCGGCCGGCTGACGCCACCGGCCCGGGTGGTCATGAAGGCGCGCACGTTGGCCGGCGCCGGCCAGTCCGGAATGAGCCAGTCAGCATTCATGTTCGAGGGCCTCGATCAGGGAGCGGAAATCCTCCGGCATGGCGGCCTCCCACTCGACGTCGGCGCCGGTCAGAGGATGGCTGAAGCCGAGCCGGTAGGCATGCAGGGCCTGGCGGTGGAAGGAGACCGTGACCTGGCGACGGCCGGCATAGAGCGAATCGCCCACCAGGGGGTGGCCGATATGGGTCAGATGGACCCGGATCTGGTGCGTGCGCCCGGTATGCAGGCGGCATTCCACCCAGGCGGCCTGGCGGTACTGCTTCAGTACCCGGTAATCGGTCCGGGCCGGCTTGCCGTTGTCGACCACGGCCATGCGGGTGCGATGGATCGGATGGCGACCGATCGGAGCGTCGACCCCGCCCTCCGCGTGTTCGAACACCCCCATGGCCACCGCCCAGTAGACCCGCTTCACGTCGCGCGCCTGCAGGGCCCGTACCAGGGCGGTCTGGGCGGTCAGGGTCTTGGCCACCACCAGGAGACCGGAGGTGTCCTTGTCGAGCCGGTGCACGATGCCGGCGCGCGGTATCTGCTCCAGGGCCGGGCAATGGTGCAGCAGGGCGTTGAGCAGGGTACCTTCCCAGTTGCCGGCGCCCGGATGCACGACCAGGCCGGGCGGCTTGTTGATGACGATGACCGCGTCGTCCTCATGGACGATATCGAGGTCGATCGCCTCGGCCTTGTAGGGCTGCTCCGAGGGGTGTTCGGCCGGGTGCAGCTCGACCGCCTCGCCGCCCCAGACCTTGCCCTTGCGCGTCGCGGCGGCGCCGTCGATGCGCACCGAGCCGGCGTCTATCCATTGCTGGATGCGGTTGCGGGAATAATCCGGCAACAGTTCGGCCAGGCTCTGGTCCAGGCGTTTGCCGGCATGTTCGGCCGGAATGATGAGGTGCATATGATCCGACAAAGCTATAATCCCGCGATCTTTTTCGAGGCGATGAAATGAAACGAATTCTAGCCGTATTGCTGGCCACCACGCTGCTGGGCGCATGCAGCCTGCTGCCGGAGCAGATCGACGAAACCAAATCCTGGTCGGCCGCCAAACTCTACACCACGGCCAAGGAAAAGCTCGACGAAGGGGATTACACCCAGTCGATCCAGTTCTTCGAAAAGCTGGAGGCGCGCTATCCCTATGGCCCCTACGCCCAGCAGGCCCAGCTCGAAGTCGCCTACGCCTACTACAAGGACAACGAGCCGATCTCCGCCATCGCCGCCTGCGACCGCTTCATCAAGCTGCACCCCAACCATCCCAACGTCGACTACGCCTACTACCTGAAGGGCCTGGCCAACTTCATCGAAGATACCAGCCTGCTCGCCGCCATCGGCGACCAGGACATGAGCGAGCGCGACCCCCAGGCCGCGCGCGAGGCCTTCGCAGAT
>JAAXVP010000030.1 GCA_013335435.1 Thiobacillus sp.
TCGGCCGAGCAGGGCGCGGCGCGCTTCGCCGGCGAGGAGCCGGGCATGATCTACAGCCGGGTGACCAATCCGACCGTGGCCAACCTGGAACATCGCCTGGCCGCCCTGGAGAACGGTGAGGCGGCGGTGGCCTTCGGTTCCGGCATGGGCGCCATCACCAGCCTGATGTGGACCACCCTGCGGCCGGGCGACGAGTTGCTGGTCGACCTCACCCTGTACGGCTGCACCCACTCCCTGGTGCACCACCTGCTGCCGCAGTTCGGCATCGTCGTCCAGGCGGCCGACTTCACCGATCCGGACAGCCTGCGCGCACACCTGAACGAACGCACCAAGCTGGTGTTCTTCGAGACCCCGGCCAACCCGAACATGCGCCTGGCCGACATCGCCGCCGTCAGTGCGCTCGCCCATGAGCTGAGTCCCGCCGTGGTGGCGGTCGACAACACCTACTGCACGCCCTACCTGCAACGGCCGCTCGAACTCGGCGCCGACCTCGCGGTGCACTCCCTGACCAAGTACATCAACGGCCACGGCGACGTCATCGCCGGGGCGGCGGTCGGGCGCCAGGACATCATCGACCCGATGCGCTGGGTCGGCATCAAGGAGATGACCGGCGCCTGCCTGTCGCCCATGGACGCCTACCTGGTCCTGCGCGGCCTCAAGACCCTGCCCATCCGCATGGACCGGCATTGCCAGAGCGCCATGGCGATCGCCGAGTTCCTGGACGGCCACCCGGCCGTGGCGCGGGTCGACTATCCCGGCCTGGCCTCGCACCCCCAGCACGAACTGGCCCGGCGCCAGATGGCCCAGCCGGGCGCCATGATCGCCTTCGAGCTGAAGGGCGGCCTGGAAGCCGGGCGCCGGTTCATCAACGCCCTGGGCCTGGTCACCCGCGCGGTCAGCCTGGGCGACGCCGAGAGCCTGGCCCAGCACCCGGCCAGCATGACCCACTCGTCCTACGGCCCGGAAGAGCGCGACCGCCACCTGATCGGCGACGGCCTGGTGCGCCTGTCGGTGGGCCTGGAGGACGTCGAGGATCTGGTCGCCGACCTGGACCGGGCCCTGGCGGCTTGACGCCGGCCGCGCCTACTTGGCGCGCTTCCTGGCCGGGGCCTTGGCGGCCGGGGCGCCGTCCTCCAGGAGCGAGCGGAGCATCCAGGCGTTCTTCTCGTGGATTTCCATGCGCTGGGTGAGCAGGTCGGCGGTGGGCTGGTCGTCGGCACCGTCGGCGACCTTGAAGGCAGCGCGCGCGGTGCGGGCGACCGCCTCCTGGCCGGCCACCAGCTGCCGGATCATGTCGTGGGCCGAGGGCACGCCGTCCTCTTCCTTGATGCTGGACAGCTCGACGTAGCGCTTGTAGGAGCCAGGCGCCGGATGGCCGAGGGCGCGGATGCGCTCGGCGATCAGGTCGAGGGCGTTCCACAGCTCGGTGTACTGGGTCATGAACATGATGTGCAGGGTCTGGAACATCGGGCCGGTGACGTTCCAGTGGAAGTTGTGCGTCTTCAGGTACAGGATGTAGCTGTCGGCGAGCATCTTCGAGAGCGCCTCGGCGATCTTCGTCCGGTCCTTGTCGGTGATGCCGATATCGATGGCCATGGTGTCACTCCTTTTCGTTCGGTTGGGAAAAAGTCAGCCCAGGCTGGTGTCGAGCACCATCATGAGCGCGAAGCCGGTCATCAGGCCCAGGGTGGCCGGGGTCTGGTGGCCGTTGCGGTGGGTTTCCGGGATGACCTCGTGGGAGACCACGAAGATCATCGCTCCGGCGGCCAGGCCGAGGCCGATCGGGTAGGCGAGGGCGAGGCCGCTGGTCAGACCGATGCCGAGCAGGGCGCCGAGGGGTTCCATGAAGCCGGTGGCGGCGGCCACCAGCACCGCCTGGCCGGCGGTCAGTCCGGCGCCGCGCAGGGCCATGGCGACGGCCAGTCCTTCCGGGATGTCCTGCAGGGCGATGGCCGAGGTGAGCGGCAGGCCGACGTTCAGGTCGCCGCGCGCGAACGACGTTCCGATAGCCATGCCCTCGGGCAGGTTGTGCAGGGCGATGGCGAGGACGAACAGCCAGACCCGGCTGACTCGTTCGCAGCCCGGGCCGCAGGGGCCGGTGCTGGCATGCTCGTGCGGGGTGAATTCGTCCAGGCCGAGCATGAGCAGGACGCCCAGAGCCATGCCTGCGACCACGGTGGCGGCACCGAGGCCGGCATGGCCGGTGATGGCTTCGCCCGCCTGCAGGCCGGGCAACAGGAGCGAGAATGAACTGGCCGCCAGCATCATGCCGGCCGCCAGGCCGAGCATCACGTCCTCGGTGCGCTGGGCGATGCCGCGCAGGAACAGGCCGGGCAGGGCGCCCAGGGCGGTGGCGGCGAAGCCGGCCAGGCCGCCCCAAAGGCCATAGCGCAGAGCGGTATCGGTGCCGGCTTCGAAGCGTCCGGTCAGGCTATGGGCGAACAGCCAGACCAGCGCGGCAACGGCCAAGGCAAGGCCGCCCGCGCTCCAGGGATGGGCTTGGGCATGCTCTGTCCAGGCCTGCCCAAACGCGCGCTTGAGCACGGCAGCTTGATCGGGGGCGGTCATCAGCGGTTGCGCTCGCCGACCTGGCCGGCGCAGGCGATACCGGCGGCGAAGACCGCGGCGTTGGCCGCTTCGGCGCGGGGTTCGGTCACGATCCGGGGCGTATGGGGCTCGGCCGGATGGTGCTTGGGGTCATGCCTGGCGCGCCGCCAAGCCTTCAGCATGGAATAGAAATGGATGCTCATCACGTCCTCCGGTTCTTGCTTTCATCTCATGGTTTCATTACAGGATTCATGAGCCGCTTGCGCAATATGAAAATCACTATCATTTCGATAGCTTTGTCCGGGCTGACCGCGTCGCAGGGGCGGCGGCGCGGTCAGCCCGGCGTGGTTCAGGCCAGGTCGAAGCGGTCGGCGTTCATGACCTTCGCCCAGGCGGCGACGAAGTCGCGCACGAACTTCTCCCGGTTGTCATCCTGGGCGTAGACCTCGGCGTAGGCGCGCAGGATGGAGTTGGCGCCGAACACCAGATCCACCCGGGTTGCCGTCCACCGGGCCTGGCCGGTCTTTCGGTCGCGCAACTCGTACACGCCCGTGCCGGCCGGCCGCCACTGGTAGGCCATGTCGGTCAGGTTGACGAAGAAGTCGTTGCTGAGGACGCCGACCCGGTCGGTGAAGACGCCGTGGCCGCTGCCGCCGTGGTTGCCGCCGAGCACCCGCATGCCGCCCACCAGGACCGTCATCTCGGGGGCGGTGAGGCCCATGAGCTGGCTGCGGTCGAGCATCAGCTCCTCGGCGCTGACCGCGTAGTCCTTCTTCAGCCAGTTGCGGTAGCCATCGGCCACCGGCTCCAGGACTGCGAACGACGCCGCGTCGGTCATGTTGTCGCCAGCGTCGCCGCGGCCCGGTGCGAAGGGCACGCTGACCTCGACGCCGGCCGCCTTGGCGGCCTGCTCGACGCCGACGTTGCCGGCCAGGACGATGACATCCGCCAGGCTGGCGCCGGACTCGGCGGCGATGGGCTCCAGGACGGCCAGCACCTTGGCCAGGCGGGCCGGCTCGTTGCCCTGCCAATCCTTCTGCGGGGCCAGGCGGATGCGGGCGCCGTTGGCGCCGCCGCGCATGTCGGAACCGCGGAAGGTGCGGGCGCTGTCCCAGGCGGTGGCCACCAGCTCGCCGATGGAGAGGCCGCTGGCGGCGATGCGCGCCTTGACGGCGGCGACGTCGTAGTCGGTCCGGCCAGCGGGCACCGGATCCTGCCAGATCAGATCATCCTTGGGCACGTCCGGGCCGATGTAGCGCGCCTTCGGGCCCATGTCGCGGTGGGTCAGCTTGAACCAGGCGCGGGCGAAGGTCTCGGAGAAGTAGGCCGGATCCTTGTAGAACCGTTCCGAGATTTCCCGGTAGACCGGGTCCATCTTCATGGCCATGTCGGCGTCGGTCATGATGGGGTTGTGGCGGAGGGACGGGTTCTCGGCGTCCACCGGCTTGTCTTCCTCCGCGATGGCGACGGGTTCCCACTGCCAGGCGCCGGCGGGGCTCTTCTTGAGTTCCCAGTCGTGGTTGAGCAGGAGGTGGAAATAGCCGTTGTCCCACTGGGTCGGATGGGTGGTCCAGGCGCCTTCCAGGCCGCTGGTCACCGCGTCTGCACCGATGCCGCGGGTGGTGTGGTTCATCCAGCCCAGGCCCTGTTCCTCGATGCCGGCGCCTTCCGGGCTCGGGCCCAGGTTGGCGGCGCTGCCGTTGCCGTGGCACTTGCCCACCGTGTGGCCGCCGGCGGTGAGGGCGACGGTCTCCTCGTCGTTCATGGCCATGCGGGCGAAGGTCTCGCGCACCTGGGCGGCGGTCTTGAGCGGGTCCGGCTTGCCGTTGACGCCCTCCGGGTTGACGTAGATCAGGCCCATCTGCACGGCGGCGAGCGGGTTCTCCATGGTGGACGGGTCGTCGACGTTGCCGTAGCGGTTCTCGCTCGGGGCCAACCATTCCTTCTCGGCACCCCAGTAGGTGTCCTTTTCGGGGTGCCAGATGTCGGCCCGGCCGAAGGCGAAGCCGTAGGTCTTCAGGCCCATGGACTCATAGGCCATGGTGCCGGCCAGGGCGATCAGGTCGGCCCAGCTCACCTTGTTGCCGTACTTCTTCTTGATCGGCCAGAGCAGGCGGCGGGCCTTGTCCAGGTTGGCGTTGTCGGGCCAGGAGTTGATCGGCGCGAAGCGCTGGTTGCCGGTGCCGGCGCCGCCCCGGCCGTCGGCGATGCGGTAGGTGCCGGCCGCGTGCCAGGACATCCGGATCATCAGGCCGCCGTAGTGGCCCCAGTCGGCCGGCCACCAGTCCTGGCTGTCGGTCATCAGGGCCTTGAGGTCGGCCTTGAGGGCCTCGAAGTCGAGGCTCTTGACCGCCTCCCGGTAGTCGAAGTCCGGGTCCATCGGGTTGGTTTTGCTATCGTGCTGGTGCAGGATGTCCAGGTTCAGGGCCTTGGGCCACCATGCCTGGTTGGTCATGTCGGTCGTGGTGGCGCCGCCGTGCATTACCGGGCATTTGCCGGCGCCGTGGGTGGTCATTTCAGTCATTTTGATCTCCAATCGTGGTTGGTAAATGGGGTCGGCGCGTGCGCCGGAATGTCGGCTGGCCGGTGGGCCGGATACCGGGATGTCTTGGGGTCAGAACCTGCGCCGGGCGGTGACATCGCCGCCGCAGCTGACGCCCTCGATGCCCATGCCGAGCAGAGCGAGGGCGTGGCAGACGCTGGTCTGGATCGTGTCGGCGCCCGCTTGGGCTTGCCGGGCCTTCTCGGCCGCGGCGTCGCGGCGTATGGCCTTGTAGGTGCTGTAGAGGCTTAAAGTCATGATCGTGCTCCTTTCGACTGTTGGAATCCCGGCGCAGCGGGCTTGTCGTCATTGAAGCGCAGGCCGATCAATTAAACCAATTGATTGTTGGTAACTTATAGATAGCCTAAACCTATGCTTTACTCTGGGGTATCCTTGCCGCCATGGCACACGACAGACCGATGCACGACGCAAACGCGGAGGCCGAGCGGGACGGTGTCATCCTCGCCCCCTGGGAACGGGTCTTCGACCGTTTCCTGACGCCGTTCGAGGAATTCGTCCACCGCCAGACCACCAGCGGCCTGCTCCTGATGGCCACGGCCCTGCTCGCCCTAGTCCTGGCCAACGGCATGCTGGCCGAGGCCTACCGGCACCTGGTGCATACCCCCATCGGGTTGGCCGTGGGTGGCTGGGTGATCGAGAAGACCCTGCACCACTGGGTCAACGACGGCCTCATGGTGCTGTTCTTCTTCCTGGTCGGCCTGGAACTGAAGCGGGAGATCCTGGTCGGCGAGCTGGCCGCGCCGCGCCAGGCCGCCCTGCCCATCGTCGCCGCCCTGGGCGGCATGGCGGTGCCGGCGCTGGTCTTCTACGCCCTCAACCCGGACGGCCCGGCGGCGCGCGGCTGGGGCATCCCCATGGCCACCGACATCGCCTTCGCCATCGGCGCCCTGGTCCTGCTCGCCGGCCGGGTGCCCAAGGCCCTGATCACCTTCCTGGTGGCCCTGGCCATCGTCGACGACCTTGGCGCCGTGGTGGTCATCGCCCTGTTCTACACCGAGCAGCTGGTCTGGCAGGCGCTCCTGGCCGGGGTGGCCATCGTCGGTCTCCTGGTGGTGCTCAACCTGGCCGGCATCCGCCAGCCTTTGCCGTATTTCCTGCTCGGCGGCCTGCTCTGGATGGCCCTGCTGAAATCGGGCGTGCACGCCACCCTGGCCGGCGTCATCACCGCCTTCACCATTCCCGCCCGACCGCGCTACGACCCCGGCCGCTTCAGCGCCCAGGTGCGCGATCTGATGCTGCGTTTCGACGCCAGCCATCGGCCGGGCGAGAGCATCATGACCAACGACGACCTGCGCGCCACGGTGCAGACCCTGGAAGACGGCACCCGTCTGGTCCAGGCGCCCCTGCAGCGGCTGGAGCACGCCATGCACATGCCGGTGGCCTACCTGATCATCCCGGTGTTCGCCTTCATCAACGCCGGCATCCCGCTCGATTTCGCCGGCATCGGCGCCACCCTGGCGCATCCGGTCACCCTGGGCGTCGGCCTCGGCCTGGTGCTCGGCAAGTTCGTCGGCATCGCCGGGGCGAGCTGGTTGGCCCTGCGCCTGGGCGTCGGCCAGTTGCCGGCCGGTACCCGCTTCGCCCAGGTCGCCGGCGTCGCCCTCCTGGGCGGCATCGGCTTCACCATGGCCATCTTCATCGCCGACCTGGCCTATGCCGCCGAGCCGGAATTCCTGCTCATGGCCAAGACCGGCATCATCCTGGCTTCCCTGGTCGCCGGGGTGGCCGGCTACCTCTGGCTGCGCCTGGCCGGCGGCAGCCGTTGAGGCCATGGCCGTCGGCTGTCGCGCCCATTTCGATGGTCAAATGGGCGCTGTCGGGCGCGCCCTGGCCGACGATTTCAGGTAGACGTTTGCCCGAACGGATTTCACGGCCATAATCTGCATAGCCCGAACCGGCCGCCTGGCGGCCGGTTCGTTTATTGGTCCGGTTTGCCGTGGAATCACCCGTGGACATTCGCCAATACATATCCGGCCGCATTTTGGTCCTCCTGTTCGGCCTGTGCGTCGGACCGGCCTTGGCCGCCGAGGTGAACATCGGCGTGCTTGCCCTGCGCGGTCCGGACAAGGCCCGCGGGATGTGGACGGCCACCGCCGAATACCTCGACCATGCCCTGCCCGGCAACCGCTTCCACATCGTCCCACTCGGCTTCGACGAGGTGCGTCTGGCGGTGCGCCAGGGGCGCATCGACTTCGTCCTCAGCAATTCGTCCTATTACGTCGAACTGGAATCGCTCTACGGCGTCAGCGCCATCGCCACCCTGAAGAACCGCTTCGATGGCGGCCCGGGGCTCAGCCAGTTCGGCGGCGTCATCTTCACCCGCGCCGACCGCAGCGACATCCGTGCCCTCGCCGACCTGCGCAAGCGCAGCTTCGCCGCCGTCGACGCCAGTTCCTTCGGCGGCTGGCAGGTCGGCTGGCGCGAGATGAAGCACCAGGGTATCGCCCCCGAGAAGGACTTCAAGCGCCTCGACTTCGCGCGCACCCATGACGCCGTGGTCTATGCCGTCCGCGACGGTCGGGTGGATGCCGGCACGGTGCGCACCGATACCCTGGAGCGCATGGCGGCCGAAGGCAAGATCGATCTCGCCGATTACTTCGTGCTCAACCGTCAGCGGGTCGAGGGCTTCCCGCTCCTGCTCAGCACCGCGCTCTACCCGGAATGGCCGCTGGCCAGGCTGCGCGGCGTGCCGGACGAACTTGCCGTGCGGGTGGCGATCGCGCTCATGCAGATGCCGGCCGACGCCCCCGCCGCGCGCGATGCCCTGATCACCGGCTGGACCCTGCCGCTCAACTACCAAGAGGTGCACGATGCCCTCAAGGAGTTGCGCATCGGCCCCTACGAACACCTGCGTCGGCTCACCGCCGCCGAGGTCATTTCCCAGTACGGCCGCTGGCTGGCCCTGGCCGCGCTGGCCATCCTGGCCGTCCTGGCGACCATGGCCTATGTCGGGCGGATCAACCGCCGCCTGCGCGCCAACCAGATGCAGCTCCGGGAACTCAACGTCAATCTGGAGACCCGGGTCGGCGAACGTACCGCCGAGGTGGCCAGCCTGCTCGAACGCGAGCATTTCCTGCGCGGCGTGGTCGAGATGGTGGCCGACGTCAACCAGATCCTGATCACCGCCGGGTCCCAGGAGGAAATGCTCAAGGCCTGCTGCGACCGCCTGGTCGCCCATGGCGACTACCGGTTTGCCTGGGTCGGCCTGGCCGATGAGGGGCGGCTCGATGTGGCGGCGCGCTCCTACGGTGCCGTCGAGTTCATGCGCACGGTCGCGGTCAGCCAGGAACATGGGCCCGCCAATGATGCCCTGGCCGGCAACCATACCGTGGTCGGCGACGACCTCGCCACCGCCGCGCCCGATCTGGTCCAGGCCGGCGTGCGTGCCGCCATCGCCCTGCCCCTGCGCGAGAACGCCTATGCCCAGCCGCTCGGAACCTTGTCGGTGCTGACCGTGCGCGCGGCCGGCTTCGACCGCGAGGAGGTGGCGATGCTGGAGCAGCTGGCCGGCGACATCGGCTTCGCCATCCACTCCTTCGGTCAGCGCAAGGAGACCCGCCGGCTGCAGCAGGAACGCATCAGCAACTACGAGGAAACCATCCTGTCCCTGGTCGACATGATCGAGAAGCGGGATACCTATACCGCCGGCCACACCCGCCGGGTCGCCCATTACTGCGAGCTGATCGCCGTCCACATGGGCCACGCCCCGGAGGAGATCGAGAAGCTCAAGCGCGCCGCCATCCTGCACGACATCGGCAAGATCGCCATCCCGGACGCCGTCCTGCTCAAGCCGGGCAAGCTGACGGCCCTGGAATACGACCTCATCAAGCAGCACGCCGAGGAGGGCTACCGCACCCTGATCCACATCGAGATGTACAAGGATCTGGCCGAGATCATGCGCTACCACCACGAGCGCGAGGACGGCAGCGGCTATCCGCACGGCCTGGCCGACGGCCAGATTCCCCGCCTGTCGCAGATCATGGCCGTGGCCGACGCCTTCGACGCCATGACCACCAACCGCATCTACAAGCCGCGCAAGGACATAGCGGTCGCGCTCGATGAACTGCGCGAGCTGGCCGGCGGGCAATTCGAGCCCGCCGTGGTCGAGGCCGCCTGCGCGGTCCTGCGCGACGTGCAGCCGCCGCCGCTCACCGACCAGCTGCCCAAGACCCCGCTGGAGCGCCAGCGTTTCGCCTATTTCTTCGACGATCCGCTGACCGGGGTGCACAACGCCAGCTACCTCCAGCTCATGCTGCGCAACGGCCTGCCGGCCCGCTACGGCCACGTCTACGCCGTGCAGCTGCGCCACTTCTCAAGGCTCAACCAGACCGACGGCTGGGCCGCCGGCAACTCGGCCCTGGCCGGGTTCGCGGCCGAACTGACGGCGCGTTTCCCGGAAGCCGTGGTGTTCCGGGTCATGGGCGACGATTTCGTGCTCCTGGCGGCCAGGCCGCTGGAACTCGACGGCACCCTCCTGAAGGCGCAATCGCCCCTGGCCGGCGGTCCGGTCGAAGTCGAGGTACGCGAGCTCGACCCGCAAGCGCGCGACCTGGAGTACATGCAGGAACGCCTCTAGGTCACCGGGTACGATAGACAAATCCTGGGGCTTGTCCGAATATTCATGTGCCCAAGCTATCGACGAGATTCGCCATGACGCTTACCGAACTCAAGTACGTCCTCGCCGTCGCCCGCGAGCGCCACTTCGGCCGCGCCGCCGAGGCCTGTTTCGTGGCCCAGCCCACCCTTTCGGTGGCGATCAAGAAGCTGGAGGAGGAACTCGGCGTCATGCTGTTCGAGCGTGGCGGCGGTGGCGACATCGGCGTCACTCCGGCCGGCGAGCGGGTGGTCGAGCAGGCCGCGCGCATCTTCGAACTGGTCGACGGCATCAAGGATCTGACGGCGGCGGCCAAGGACGAACTGAGCGGACCGCTCCGGCTCGGCGTCATCTACACCATCGCGCCCTACCTGCTGCCCTGGCTGATCCCGGTGATGAACCGCAGCGCCCCGAAGATGCCGCTCCTGCTGGAGGAAAACTACACCAAGGTGTTGACCGAGAAGCTCCGCAAGGGCGAGATCGACGCCATGCTGATCGCCACTCCGGTCGAGGATCCCGGCCTGCTCTCCCTGCCGCTCTACGACGAGCCCTTCCAGGTCGCCCTGCCGGCCGGCCACCCGCTGCGCAAGAAGAAGGCGGTCACCAGCGCCGACCTGGAGGCCGAGAACATATTGCTCCTGGGCACCGGCCACTGTTTCCGCGACCAGGTGTTGCAGGCCTGTCCGTGCCTCAACCGCGCCGCCAGCGGCGGCTTGGCCAAGACCCTGGAGAGCTCGTCGCTGGAGACCATCCGGCACATGGTGGCGAGCGGCGTCGGCGTCACCGTGCTGCCCTGCACGGCGACCCGGATGAACTATGTCGACGATGACCTGCTCACCCTGCGGCCGTTCAAGGATACGCCGCCCTCGCGCCTGGTCTCGATCGCCTGGCGCAAGAGCTTCCCGCGTCCGCGCGCCATCGAGGCGGTGCGCCAGGCGGTGTTGACGACCGACCTGGGCTGCGTGAGCAAGGTCGAGCCGGGACGACGCTGACGATTTGCACAGACTATCGGCGTTTTTTAGGCAATCAATTGGATTGAAATGGCGGCGCTCCTTAGGATGACGTCCATGCCGTGACGAACGGAAACTCAGCCAGGAGATCGAAATGAATGCCAGCATGCAAGACAACGATAGGTCCGGATACATGGGCTTCGCCAACCTGGGCCAAGATGGCGGGGGTGCCGCCAGGGCAGCCGAAGACCAGGCCGCGCGCGCCTGGGCACAATTGAAGAACATGGCGGCCTGAGGCCGCGTCGATGGAGAGATGGCGATGAAGACTTGGCAATGCATCGTATGCGGCTACGTCTACGACGAGGCCCAGGGCGACCCCGAGCACGGCCTCGCCCCGGGCACCGCCTGGGCCGACGTGCCCGAGGACTTCGAGTGCCCGGAATGCGGGGTGAAGAAGTCCGATTTCGTGATGGTTGAGTTCTAGCGCCGGCACGGCGGCGTGAGAGAATCCCGGTCGTCGCTTCTGGGTATGTCGCCATGTCCGCCGAACTCAACAACCTGATCGGCTATCCCGCCGCCTTCCTGACCACCGTCGCCTTCGTGCCGCAGGCCTGGAAGTCCTGGCGCAGCCGCGACCTGTCCGGCATCTCGCTGCCCATGTACGCCCTGTTTACCCTGGGCGTGGCTCTCTGGCTGGCCTACGGCATCCTGCTCGGCAGCGTACCCATCATGCTGGGCAACGGCATCACCCTGGCCCTGGCCTCGGTGGTGCTGGTGCTGAAGATCCGTCACGTCGGCGACGACTGATTGCGGCATCGGGTCTCCTTGACCCGCGTGGCCGCCAGGACCGCCATGGCGGCGCAGGCGGCCGACACGATCAGGCCGTTGCGATAGCCGGCCCAGCCGTACACCCGCGCACCGTCCAGCATGCGGCCGTCCCAGGACAGGTCGGCGACCCAGCCGAACAGCGGCTGCATGATCGCCGCGCCCAGGAACAGGCCGGTGTTGACCAGGGCGATGGCCATGCCGGCATTGGCCGGGACCACCACCTCCTTGGCGGCGGCATAGCCGACCACGAATCCGCCCGCCGACATCCCCAGCGCGGTGTAGAGCAGCAGCCCGGACCAGCCGGCGCCCCAGGGCAGGGCGATGAGACCCAGCCAACTCAGGCAGGACAGCACGGCGGCGCCCAGGATGACCGGCTTGCGCCGGCCGATGCGGTCCGACAGGGCGCCCATGAACAGACAGGCGACGGCGAAGCCGGCCAGGGCCAGGGTGGTATAGAGCGAGGCCTCGGCACGCGTCAGGCCGTGCACGTCGCGCATGAGCGGCACGCCCCAGAGGCCGGCGAAGGCGAGCAGGCCGCCGGTGACCCCGAAGTTGACCCAGAAGCCCGGCCAGACGGCCCGGTTGGCCATGACCGCGCGCAGTTCCGCCAGCCAGTGCCGGCGTTCACCATGGTTGATGGCATGCACGGGCGGGAAGCCGGCCTCCTCGGGCCGGTTGCGTACCCAGAGCAGGGTGGCCAGGGCGAGCACGACCGACCCCACGCCGGCGGCCACGAACACCGCGCGCCAGGAATACCAGCCGAGCAGGGCGGCGAGCGGCCCGGCGGCGAGGATGGCGCCCAGGTTGCCGAGGAACAGGGTGAGGCCGCTGACCAGGCCGTAGCGGCGCTCGCTGAACCAGACCGCGTTCGAGCGCATGAGGCCGACGAACACCACCGAGACGCCGAGGCCGACCAGGAGCCGCCCGGCCGATGCGGTGGCGAAGTCCGGCGCCAGGCCGAACAGGATGGAGCCGGCCCCGGCCACCAGGGAGCCGATGCCGGCGCTCAGGCGCGGCCCCAGTGTGTCGGCCAGGACGCCGGCCGGGATCTGCATGGCGGTATAGACGTAGAAGTACATCGCCGCCAGGGCGCCGAGGGCCGCGCCCGAGGTGTGGAAGGCCTGCATCAGGTCGGCGGCCACCACGCCGGGGGCCATGCGGTGGAAGAAGGCCATCATGTAGGCCAGCACCAGGATGGCGTAGAGGGTCCAGCGCAGGCGGTTGAAGCGGCGGTATTGGTCGGGCGGCAGCATGGTCGGTCGGCGGCGGTCGGGGACCGCCATGCTAGCCGGTATCGTCGCGCCGGCCCAGCCCGCGCCGGCCAGCCTATCCGGCCCCGCCCGGATTGAATTCGTCGTAGAAGGCGACCAGGTCGTCGTTGCATTCGACGGCCGGACGTACCGGCCCCTCGGTGAGCCTGGCCTCGACCCGGGCGGCCCCGATCTGCTCCGGATCGATCAGCGTGGGATACAGGCGGAACAGGCGCGCCACCTCGGCCGCTCGGCTGCGCGCCTGGCGTTCCAGTCCGGCCCGCGTGGCGTCATCCAGGCCATCCAGGAGCAGCAGCCAGGGGGCCTGCCAGGCGATGAAGTCGGCGACCAGCCGGGTGTGCGGCCCGTCGTGGCCATCGGTGCGGATCAGCAAGGTCGGGAAGGCGGCGGCGGGCAGATGTTCCGGCGTGGCGGCCGTGCCGTCGAGGCGATGGCCGCTGCCGTCCGGTTCCCGGTGGAACCAGACGGCTTCGTCTGCCAGGCCGTTGATATAGTCCATCAGATAGCGTCCGGCGTGCCCCTCCGCGCCAGGCATGGGCGTGCCGGCGAACTGTTCCTGCGCGACCAGGCCGATGCGCCAGTGGCCTTCGCCCGGCGGCCGGGCCGCATCCCGGTCCACGGCGCTGTCGAGCAGGACCAGGGGCGCGCCGGTACGGGTCAGCAGCCAGCGTTCGTAGCGGTCGCGGTAGGGGAAGGGCACGCGGTCGTGGGCGCGGCGCAGGTGCTCGTAGACCACCATGGCCATGCGCTCCATGCGGTAGAAGTCTTCCGAGGGATGCAAGGGTCCGCGCGCCAGGCCGGCCTCGGCCGACCAGCGGCCGAAGCGTGCCTCGCTGACCTGGACCGGGCCGGTCGAGTCTTCCGTGCCGGCCAGGAGGGTGTCGTTGCTGACGTAGATGTCCCAGTGCACGCCATCCATGCTGACCGCCTCGGCGGCCTGGTGGCGGATCACCTGCATCACGCCCCGGAAGGGATTGAGGACGCGCTGGGCGTAGCAGTCGGGCACTATTCGATGCGTCCGGCCAAGGCCAGGGTGCCCGCGCGCAGGCGGGCGAAGGCGGCGTCGACGGTCGCGGCCGGGCCTTTCACGCCCAGTTCGATCTTGTAGTCGTCCGGCTGCGCCAGGTTGAGGATGGGCAGGCTGAACACCTTGACGCCCGCATGGTCGCGCTCGATCTCCAGCATCAGCGGGGTCAGGGTCGCCTCGGCCAGGCCGCGCACGATCATGGCCCGCTCGACCTCGTCCTGGCTGTGGAAGAGGTCGCGGTAGTGCGTGTCGAGCACCCATTCGAGCATCGGCCAAGCCATCTCGGGAAAACCGGGCACGAAGTGGTGCCGGCGGATGGAAAAACCGGGTATCCGGTTGACCGGGTTGGGAATGATCGCGGCACCTTGCGGGAACTCACCCATCTCCAGCCGGCCTGGCGTGACCGGCAGGCCGACTTCGAGGGTGCGGGCGGTGATCAAGGCCTCGGCCTCTGGGTGGAGCATGAGCGGCACGCCCAGGGCCGCGGCGACGGCCTGGCGGGTATGGTCGTCCGGCGTGGCGCCGATGCCGCCGCAACTGAACAGGATGTCGCCGCCGGCGAAGCTGTCGCGCAGGAAGGCGGTCAGGCGCGTGCGGTCGTCGCCCAGGTAGGTTACCCGCGCCAGCTTCAGGCCACGTTCGGCGAGGATGTCGCGCAGGCGGGCGAAATGCTTGTCCTGGCGTTTTCCGGACAGGATTTCGTCACCGATGATGAGCAGGCCGAGGGATGGGGTCATGGCGTCGCGGACTGGATGGCAATGCCGGCATTCTGCCAAAAAATCACGGCCACATTATGACCGCCGCCGGTCGGCCCGAACGAGCCACGACGGCGAGGCGGCCCCCGATGGCTACTTGTAGTTCCTGCGCTGGCTCGGGCTGGCGAGAACTCTCAGGGCGATATCCAGCGGTACGTTGTGCTTGCGCATGAAACGCCCGCCCATGCCGAGGCCGAATTGCTCCGCGATGATGATGCCTTGGTCCACGATTGCCGCCAATCCATGATTGGAGCGGGGAATCATCAACGCCATGGTGTCATCCTTTTTATATCGTTCGATATATTTATAGGGTGTGTGGGTATAAATACTTAACTATTTTCTGCGCGTTATATGGGTGCATGTGGCCAGTTAGGCCGTGCTACAGGCGGGATGGGGTGGCTAGTAGTTCCGGCGCTGGTCCGGGAACGCCAGCACGCGCAACGCGACGTCGACCGGCACGTTGTTTTCGCGCATGAACAGGTAGCCGTCGCTATAGCCGGACTGCTCGGCAAGCAGGATTCCTTGATCGACGATCGCGGCCATTTCGTGGTTCGAGCGTGGAATGGTCATGGGCATACGAAGTCCTCACCTAGTATCGGGTTTCTGTTTTGCTTCCGATCATTCGGCTTGGTTGCCTTGGGTGAAGATCACCCGCCCCAGCCTGTTGTTGGTTGACTGGTCACGTTCGGCGATGTCCGTCGTTCCGTGTCGTGACCATGTCTTGAGTGTGGTTGAAAGTATATCCGGCCAGGCTGGGAATGTCGCCGGGAATCGCCCTTGCCGGCGGCCGTCGAAGGCCGCCGGCGTGGGGCTCAACTGAGGTGGTAAGCGGTCGTCATCGATACCGCGGGCTCGCCCGGGTGGCCACCGAATACGAAGGGCAGGGTAAGGAAGGCGACGGTAAAGATCGCCAGCAGGGTGCCGATGATCCTGGCCCGGATTTCTTGAGTGAACAGCATGTCTGTCTCCTGGTTTGCGGCGCCGTGCGCCAATGTGGCCAGAATACGAACGGAAGCTTAACCGGACCTTAGGCCGCGGCGGTCGCCGCGGCCCGATCCTGCCTCAATAGGCGAAGGACTTGCCCGGGGTGGCCGGCAGGCGCGGCATCTTCTGGGCCGGGAACTCGCCGGTCAGGGCCTCCAGGAAGGCGGTGATGTCCTTGGCGTCGGCGTCGCCGAGGCCGGTGCCCAATTGGGTCTTGGCCATTACCCGAACGGCCTCATCGAGGTTGGCCACGGAACCGTTGTGGAAGTAGGGCGCGGTCAGGGCGACGTTGCGCAGGGTGGGTACCTTGAAGGCGTTCCTGTCGGCGTCCTGCTTGGTGACGTTGTAGCGGCCGAGGTCCACGTTCAGCTTGTACTTGGCTTCATAGTCGCTGCCAGGCACGGCGGGGAACTTCATGAAGGTGCCGGCGCTGGCGCCATTCTGGCCGTTGAAGCTGGCGCCCGAGTGGCAGGCCACGCAGCCGGCCTCGGCGAACTTCTGCATGCCACGCTGCTGTTGGGCGGTCATGGCCTTCCTGTCGCCTTTGACGAAGCGGTCGTACGGGCTGTTCGGGGTGATCAGGGTACGCTCGTAGGCGGCGATGGCCTTGGCCATGTTGTCCGCCGTGATCGGCTCCTTGCCGCCGAAGACCTGCTTGAATTCGGTCGCGTAGCCGGGCATCTGGCGCAGGCGGGCGACCACGTCGTCGAGGGAGGTCATGCCCATCTCGACGTCGGCGACCACGGGGCCCTTGGCCTGGTCTTCCAGGGTGGCGGCGCGGCCGTCCCAGAACTGGGTGGCGTTGAAGGCCGAGTTCCAGACCGTCGGGGCGCTGCGGCCGCCCATCTTGCCGTGGATGCCCATGGCGACAGGGCGGTTGTCGTCGCCGCCGGCCATCACGTTGTGGCAGGAGTTGCAGGACACCGTGCCGGTGGCGGACAGGCGCGGGTCGAGAAACAGCTTCTGGCCGAGCGCGACCTTGGCGGCCGTGGTCGGATTGTCCTTCGGGGCGGGGGCCTGGCTGGGCAGGGTCTGCCAGTCGGCGGCGAGGGTTGCCTGGCTGAAGGCGAGCAGGGTGAGCGCGAACAGACGCGAGGGTTTCATGTCGATCTCCAAGAGGTTGCGGCAGGTGCCGGGAAGTAGCGCGGCTGTCCGGGGCTGCAGCCGCTTTTTTCTTTTCCCGTGAGCTTTGCTCGGTTGCCTTAAACCGACCTTAATATTCCCCGCCTGGGGTGAAAAATCGAATCCCGGCAGGTATTGGCGGCGACCTTCAGGCCGGCTTGTGGATGTGCTCCACCGCCCAAACCGCCGCCTCGACGCGCGAGCGCAGGTCGAGCTTGCGCAAGAGGTGCTTGACGTGGACCTTGACGGTCCCTTCGGTGATGCCCAGTTCGCGGGCGATCACCTTGTTGCTCATGCCGGCGGCGATCAGGTCGACGATGCGCCGTTCCTGTTCGGTCAGGCCGGCCTCGTTGGCGCTGCGCGGCTGGCGCTGTTCGCGCAAGGCGTTGGCGAGCAGGTGGGTGAGGTTGTCGGAGACGACGATCTTGCCGGCCGCCGCGGCGGCCAGGCTGTCGATCATCTGTTCCGGTTCCATGTCCTTCAGCAGGTAGCCGTCGGCACCCAGGCGCAGGGCGGCGACCAGATCCTCGGTCTGGTCGGAGACGGTGATCATGACGATGCGGGTGTCGAGGTCGGCCGTGCGCAGGCGCTTGAGTACCTCCAGGCCGCTCATGTCCTTCATGTTGAGGTCGAGCAGGAGCAGGTCGGGCTTGAGCTCGCGCACCAGGGCGATGCCGTCGGCACCGTTCGAGGCCTCGCCGATCACCGCGAAGTCGGAGATGGTCGCCAGGAGCTGGATCAGGCCCTTGCGGAACAGCGGGTGGTCGTCGATCAATATGACGGTCTGGCGTTGCGTGGTCATGGCTGGGGTTCCTGGAAGGCGGAACGGGTCTGGCCGTCGCCGGGTTTGAAGCGCAGGAGGATGCGGGTGCCGCCGGGCTGGCGCCGGCTTGCCTGCAATTCGCCGTTCAGGCTGTGGGCACGCTCGCGCATGATGGTCAGGCCATAGTGGTCGCCGGCGATCGCGGCCTCGGGCAGGCCGAGGCCGTCGTCCTCGATGGTGACCGACACGGTCTGGTCGTTATCGGCTTCCAGGCTGACCCAGGCATGTTTCGCCTCGGCATGGCGGAGGATGTTGTTGAGGGCCTCGCGGACGATCTGGAGGACGTGGATTTCCTGGTTCGGCGGCAGGTGGCAGCCGTCCAGGCGCAAGACCAGGGTGATGCCGAGACCGCCGCGCTGGCCGTATTCCTCGACCGTGCGCCTGAGCAGGCTCGCGAAGTCGCCCTCCATGCGCAGGCGGAAGGTGGCCAGCAGTTCGCGCAGTTGCCGGTAGGCGGCGTTGATGCCCTCGCGGAGATCCTTGAGGATGACGTCGGCGGCCTCCTTGTCGGCCTCGTGCAGGAGGGCCTGCTGGAGCAGGACGACCTGGATCTTCATGTACGACAAGGCCTGGGCCAGGGAATCGTGCAGCTCGCGGGCGATCACCGAACGCTCGTCCATGAGCGCCAGGCGGCGCTCCCGCTCGGTCTGCTGGGCGATGCCGATGGCGATGCCGATGTGCCGGGACAGGGCCTCGATGAGTTGTTCCTGCCAGGCCTCCAGTTGGCGGCCCGGCGGCAGGGTGATCTGGAGGACGCCGTATTGTTGCTCGGCGTCCTTGAGCGGGATGGTGCGCACCTCGATGCCGCCGGCGATGGTGTGGTTCCAGGGGGTGTGGTGGCTGGCGCATTCGGCGCACACGATGCCTTCGCACAGCCCTTCGCCCGGACAGGCCTCCAGGGTGGTGGCCAGGATGTGCGGCATGCCGCCCTGCTCGGGCACCAGGCAGGCCATGCTGTGGTGCAGGTCGAGTACCTGTTCCAGGTCGGCCAGCATGGCGCGGTAGGTCTCCGGCGCCACCGGCGCGTTGTAGAGCCGTGAGATGGAGTGGTAGAGCAGTTCCAGGGAGCGGTTGCTGCGGGTCAGTTGCTCGGTCTTTTCGTTGACCCGCTGTTCCAGGCTGCCGTAAAGCTTGGACAGTTCGTCGGTCATGAAATTGAAGGCCAGGCCGACCCGGCCGAGTTCGTCCAGGCCGACGTGGCTGGCGCGCGCCGAAAAGTCGCCGCGGGCGATGTCGTTGGCGGCGTCGACCAGGCGGCTGAGCGGCAGGATGACCCGTTTGCTGACCCCGTACAGGACCGCCAGCATCACCGTGAAGGTGAGTGCCAGGGCCACCGCCAGCAGGCTGTGCAACTGGCCGATCCGGGCCTCGGTATCGTTTTCCAGCAGGGCGACCAGGCGGTTGATGTCGGCCACGAAGAGGTCGAT